>JACPGD010000444.1 GCA_016182645.1 Candidatus Hydrogenedentota bacterium
CCTAGATCGCCGATCCTTATGCATCAACGGGTTACAACGCGCGTCCTTAGCAGCCGGTTGAAGGCCGCAAGTAACCGGGCATTCACGGCGTCCTCTTGTGTCGGACAAAGTCCCGGCGGAAGCGTAGAGTCTTATCGGTGTCCATGGGCGTTCATCGGTGGTTTGAACTGCTGGAATCAGGATGATTAGCATGCGCGGTGCAGAGTTTGTCGAACATTCTGCCGCCGTGGGGGAAATGCTGTTGCGTGTCGCGCCCCCTGAATGAGTCAAACTTAAGTGCCGCTTGAGGTCTCACCCGTGGAAATACTATGACGAATGAGAAGAAACGCCGCTATCCCTGGCAGCGCAAACGCCTGCGGATGCTGTTGATCCTGAGCCTTCCCACCGTGCTGATTGCGGTGTATTTTGTGTACCGGGGACAGCTTACGGCGCAGGTGCGCGAGCAGTTGGACGCCTTGCGGGCCGCCAGCCTACCGACGAACGTGGAGGAACTTCAGGCCTGGCGGCCCATGCCGCCGGACGCCGAGAACGCCGCGTTTCTCATCGTGCAGGCGTTGCAACAGATTCAGCCGCTGAGCCCGGACGAGGCCAGCGGGCTGCCCTATTATTCCGGGGTGGGCGTTTCCCGGCGCCGTCCGGGGCCTTTTCCGCCCGACCCCGCAGGGGGGCCCTCCGAGTTGTCCGCCACTGTCTATGCACCGGTGGATCCGTACCCCCCGGAGATTCGCGCGCGCCTGTTGGCCGTATTGAAGAAGAACCTGGGGAGCTTGCAGTTGCTGCATCAGGCGGCGGTGCTGCCGGAGAGCAAGTTCCGGCTGGATCTGTCGGATCTGTTTCAGCCGAGCCTGACCCAGCTCGAGCGATGGGACGCCGGTGAGCGGTTGCTGTCGGCACAGGCCAGTCTGACCGCCGAGACGGGGAACCGGGCGCAAACCTCGAAATCGCTGCTGAGTCTGCTGGCTTACGCGGAATCACTGCGCAACGAGCCCGCCTCTTTCGCGCAGGTGCAGCGCTTGGAGACGTTGAACCAGTTTTGCACAGTGCTTGAGCGCGTGCTGAACCGGACTGATCTCCGGGCGAACGATCTTCAGCGTCTGCTTGAGGCGGTATCCAAGGTCTCGCTGGCGGAAGGCATCCGGCTCGGGCTGGCGGGGGACCGGGCCTTGTCGCTTTCTTTTCAAGAGCGCATGGGCAGCCCGTTCATGCATATCACGGGCTTCTTGGATCGCATGACCCTGGGGATCTTGGAGGGCGCCGCCATAATTATCGAAATGGCGGAGAAAGATCCGGCAGCGGCGCAGCGGCAGTGGGACGATTGGATAGACTCGGACTGGGACCAATTCCGCTTTCTGGTTCGACAGGAGGCGTTCCAGGTGTTTGCGCGCTGGCCGGCGGCGGCCGCGCGGCTGGCGGCGGCGCGGGCGGCACTGGGCGTAGAACTTTACCGCGCCCAGCATGGCGGGGCACTGCCCGAGTACCTGGAGATGCTTCAACCGGACCTATTCTCGGAGTTGCCAGGCGATCCGTGGGCGGCCGGGCCGTTGAAGTATCGCCTGCTAAACCCTGGCTATGTGGTTTACAGCGTCGGCGAGGACGGCATTGACCAGGAAGGCGCCGTCACCGCGCCGGAGTCGTCGCCCGAACCGGGCCGCCGGAAGCGCAGAGCGAGTACGCCGGATATCGGCATGAATATCCTGCGGGAAGGCTTGGTGCAAGAGGAACCTGGACCGTAATGGACGGAATGGACAGAATGAACCAGTTGGACAGACTTGCAGGAGGGCCGGCTTAGGTTCTGCGGCGGGCAGGAGCGTGAGTTCAAGGGGAAGAGGGACTTTCAAGGGGGTCGAGGGGGTTGAGAAAAAGGAGGCGGACGGGGCCGAGCAAGCCGGAGGGGAAGACAGGCCAGGTGGAGGCGTCGAAGGGTTTGTAGTCGATGTTGACGAAGTTGATGTCGTGGAAGCGGCGCCACTGGACGCCGCGGCGATCCAGATCGCGGACGCGGTTGGCGGTGAGGTTGGTGACATTGATTTCGAGGAGGTTGTCCGCGGGCGTGAGGAACTCGGCCGGGACGTCGACGTGGAAGGGGGGCGTGAACAGGGTTCCAAGAGGATGGCCGTTGAGGGTGACGCGGGCGGTTTCGACTACGGCGCCGAGATCCAAGAGAAGGTCGGAAGGACGAAGAGCGAATGAGGCACTGGGCAGATCAAAGTGGATCGTGTATCGCGCGGTGCCAGCGAAGGTTTCGGCGGGGCCGCCTTGATTGGTCCAGGAGGCGAGCGCGTCGAGGGCAAAGGGCGGGGGTAGTTCGGGGCCGCCTTCGACGAAGGTGACTTGCCACGGTCCGGGGAGGTCGACGGCGGGGCCGGCTGGCGTAAGGTAGGAGGGAACGGGGCAGGATGCCCCGGCTACGGGCTGGTCGAAGGTTTTCACGAAGACACTTTGCCCGGGGGCAAGCTGGAGATAGACTTCCGTGGGCGTGTTGCTGCCGGGGCGGAGGCTGGCCAGACCGGTGCGGCCCGTGAGCGGATCCAGAAGCACGGCAGCGGCCGCGGGGACGGCGAGGGGGACGAACTGATCAAGGGCGCCGGGGGGTCGTGGCGCGGAAGGGTCAGACGAAGAGGACTTCACATCGACAGCGCGATGGGTGATGAAGTAGCAGTGGCCGCCTTCGGTGCGGCGGCGGATGAATTGGAGGCCGGATAGTTCGGCGAGCGGCTCGCGGGAGACGCCCGCGGCATCGAGGAGGGCGAAGAGGTCTTCGTTGAAAAGGATACGGCCTTTGCCGGAGGTGGCAGCGCGGGGGATGGCGGTGGTAGAGGGTTGGGACGCGCTGCTGAGAATGGGCTGGAAATCGGGGAGTTTTTGGAGCAGTTCGTTGAGTTGGGTGCGGCGCTGTTCGAGGTTGGCGAGGCCGGGGACGTCCCGGGGAAGGCCCCCTTCGAAGAGTACTGTTGCGCCGGTTTCGGCGAGATCGAGGATACGTTGGAACGTTTCGAGGGGCATATGAGTGCAGCGGGGGATGAGGAGGACTTTGTATGGGAATGTCCGGGGTGATTCCGCGGGGTTACGTCCGGCACAGAGGCCAGACGCTACGGGGGATGCGAGTTGGCGATCGGAGATGTAGTCGAAGGTGTAGCCATGGTCCCAGAGAGTGCGGGCGGTCTGGCCGAGGGGCTGTTCGTAGAGCCAGGTGGTGCGGTGGACCGTGAAGTGGCGGGCGAGCGTGGCAGTGGGCGATTGCGTGGCGGCGCGTGTCGAGCCGGCGGGTGCATTGGACGCATGCCAGAGGTCGTGGATCGGCCAGTAGAGCAGGATGTCGTTGTCCGGCGCGCCGGCCTGGAGCATGGCCTCGCAGCGCGCGAGGTATTCGTTGAGCGCGGGCAGGTCATGCCAGATGGTGCTGCGGTTGTTGAGTTGCGTGGAGGCATAGAAGAGCCAGCCGGGCCAGGGGGCGTCGGCGGGGGAATAGCACGTGCCGTGGTAGAGGACCTGGTTGACGCCGCTGATGAAGAGTTCATCGGCGAGATCTTTGAGATCGGAGAGGCGCTCCTGAAAATGTTCGCGGATCCAGGTGCCGAATTCGGCGGCGACGAGTGGTTTGCCCGTGACGTGCGCGGCGGAGGAAGCAAACTTGGCGACGCAGGGATCGCGGTCCTTGTTGAACATCTCGGTTTCAGGGATGTCCGCCGCGGCATAGAGGTCGAGCAGGTTCCCCGGCGAGCCGTGGGCCTGGTTGCGGCACAACATCCCCTTTTCGTGGACCCAATTGACCCAAGGGTCGATGGTACCGGTGAGGAGAAGATCGGAGAGCGTCTCACGGTAGTCGGATTGGACACGGCCAACAGCGTCGGGATCGCTATCACCAAGCAGTGCGGGCAGGTGTTCTTCCAGCCGATACCCGCGACGGGCGGCGAATTCTTCGAGGAAACGCGGCGCCCAATTGCCGTTGTACTCGTAGGAATCGTGATACATCGCGCGCGGGTACGGGCCGGTGTAGTGGGCGAAAGCGTCTTTGAAGGGCTGCAAATAGACGGGCATCGCATCGGCGTTGAAGGGATTGAGCATGCGCCCTTCACCGCCGGGCGCGGCGCGCTCGACGACGAGACCGGTGGGTTTCAGGGTGATGGTGTAGAGGCGCCAGCCGGGTTGGGGAAGATGGGAAGAGAAGGCGGGATCGGCGAGGGGGACAATCTCGCCGCTGGGGCCATAGAGCAGGGCGGCCTGGAACTGGGACAAGGCCTCGGCGGTGGGGAGTGGAGCGTCCGCGGAAAGTTCCGTGACGTCGATCTTGAGTTCGGCGCAGCCGAGGGCTTCGGGGATCTGGGGGCCGCCGAAGTTCCAACCGGTGCCGGTGGTCATGTCGATCCAGAGATCGAGGCGCAGGGCTTCGCGCAGGGTGTGCTCGAGCAGTTGCATCCAGCGCGGGCTGAGATAGGGAACGTAGCTGTCCTCATAGCCCTGCGCGCCGTAGATGGGGACAATGTGCGCGCCGCCAAAGCCGGCCGCTTTGAAAGCTTCGAGTTCGCGCGTGAGATTGGCTTCGTCGACGGCGCTGCCCATCCAATGCCAGTAGGCGCCAGGGCGGTGTTCTTGGTGGATGGGTGGCCAGGCGAAGGGATCGTCTTGAGCGGCGGCGGCGCCGGCGGAGAGCGTGAAGCAAACTGCGATGAGGTAAAGCATGGGGATATCATACAATTAGGAATGAGGAATTAGGAATTAGGAATGAAGAATTAGGAATGGGGAATCGGGAGAGGGGGATCGCGGTAGAATGGGGTGGGCTTTCAACGAGGGAGAAACATGACATGGTGTGGACGGTATTGCTGAGTGCGATTCTGTGCTGCGCGGCGGGAGTGGGGGCGCAGGAGGAAGGGTGGACGTTCGTGCAGGGGGACTGGACCCTGCGGATCAGCGGGAAGGGTCAGGTGGAGAGTCTGAAGAATGGCGCGGGGGTGGAACTGGTGCAGGGGGCGCCGGCCGTGTATGTGACGATGGCCTTGCCGGAGTCTGGAGGCGGGGAAGAGAAGAAGGCGGAAAAGGGGAAGACCTACCTCAGTACCCTCGAAAATGGAATCGAGATCACCCGGGAAATGACCCCCGGATGGCCGCTGGTGATGAATGAGCGGACGGAGTTTGTATCGATCGCGGGGTGGCCCGTGTTGCGGCGGACGATTACGGTCGCGCCCACGGCCCCACCATTCGTCGAGGCGTTCAGCGTGGCGGCGGCACAGCGTCTACGGCCGGGCGAGGCGGGAGCGGTGTTCGTGCCGCGGCAGGACGGCCTGGGGGAGATTGTGCCGGGCGAACCGGGCCGGGCATGGGTGTGGGGGTTGACGGGCCTGCCGGAAAAGGTGGAACCGGAACAGCGCCTGGCGCTGCCGTTATTGAGCGAGGTAAGCGGCGATGGGGCGGTTCGCCTGACGACGCTTGTAGATCCTGGCGCGTCAGCGTATTTCATGCTGCGTCCGGCGGGCGGGTCGCCGGAGTGGGTGGTTAACACGGAGTCGGGCGCGCAGCCGTTGAATGAGCCGCTGACACGGACACTCTGGACGGTGATCCAGAGCGGCGGCCCGGAGGAGGCGCTGAAAGCTTGGTATGCCGTGGCGCTGGCGGACGTGCCGCCGGGGCCGGATTGGCTGCACGATATCGCATGGCAGCATTACGACTACATGAGCCACGGTGGGCAGGGGTGGTTCGAGGACCTTGATGCGGTGGAGAAGATGGTGGCGCCGGAAGACAGGGGCAAGATTATCTTTGCGTTGCACGGCTGGTACGACCTGCTGGGACGCTATACGTTTGACGCGGCAGCGGGGAAACTGGATGACACGTGGACGGCCTTCCCCAATGCGGCGGCAATGAAGGAGAAGGGTTTCCCGACCTCGGAACCGGTGGCGATGAGCCAGGCGGAACTGCACCGGCGCATCAAATACGCGAAAGACAAAGGCGTGCGCGTGGCGCTGTATTTTGCAGATGGCCTGACGGCATGCGAGGGCGCGGGGAGATTCGCGGAGGACCGCGTACTGTTCTGGGGCGGTTGGAACGGGCCGGACACGCAGGGAAAAGCCTATTGTCAGAATCCGGCGCATCCGGACGTTTTCCAGTGGTACGTGGATTATTTGAAGGCGCTGCTGGCGGAGTATGGGCAAGAGATCGATGCACTGGTGTGGGACGAGACATTCATGGTGCGTGCGGGGACGCTGACGCCGGACGCCGCGCCGCGGAAGGTGTATGCCGCGCCGTACATGATGCGGCTGGTGAAGGAACTCACGCTGGCGACAACGGCATGCCGGAAGGATCTGGCTTTCCTCACGAGCGATTGCATCGGCGCGACGTCCGACGAGGTGCAGCGCTGGCTCGATGTACCCCCCTACGCGATCATGGCGCACGGGACGTATCAGGACAGCCACAGCCGGCCGAGCGTGTGGCCGTACGGTATCTTCCCGAATTACCGCAACGTACTGTGGTCGTGCAACTGGCGCGCGGCGACGCGCTGGGATTTCACCGAGTTCGGCGTGAAGCACTACGGCACACCGCTCGCCACCAGCAATGGCTGGCTCGACGACAAAGGCATCGCGCGGCTGAGCGAGGAGGAATTGCAGAAGGTACTGCAGCTCTTTAACACGCGCAAGACGCACCGCCAGCAACTGCACTGGCTGGAGGGGCCGGCGCCGCAGTTGCCGGCGCCCCCGGCTTCGTGAACAGTAAC
>JACPGD010000445.1 GCA_016182645.1 Candidatus Hydrogenedentota bacterium
AAACGTGCCTCCCACTGCCCGGCCCAGCCGATGGCGATGAGCACGCCGCAGTTTCCGGTGTTAAGATTGAAGTAGGGCATTTGTTCGTCCGAAGAACGGCCACCGACGGGCGCGATAACAAAGGGCGCGGTCATCCCATTTGGCAGGTCTTCATCGACCGGCGCGAAGCTTTGATCGGAGTTCAGATCGCCCAGAACGTGACGCAGCGTGCAGCGCGGGCCCGCGACAGGGAAAACCACGTCTAAAGGGAAGAGTGCTTCGATGACGCCGCTGTCTTCGGTGTCGGTATTGGTGACTTCCAGGATCATTTCGAGGCTCGCGGAATTGGGCGGGTCCGTAATCGAGTACTCGAATTCGAGGTGATGCTCGATGTCCCGGAAGCGTGGCGCTTCGCCTTCCAGCGTGCGCACCGGTACACCATCAACGCGCAGCGAGAAGGGCAGATTGTTCGGCACTGCGTGCTCCGCCTGCCAATGAGCCGCTCGCTGAATTTCGGATGGCGAGGGAGTAACGGCGAAGGCTGGACTGGCCAGGATACCGAGCACGCTTATCCAAAAGACCATGGCAATACGTTTCATCATGACTGGTTCCCCAAGGTTGAGAGAGGCATGACGGACAACCGAGCCACGCTCCCCTTGGGAACATCATGGCTGAGCCAAGGCAGCGCGGGCAAGAGGGGCAGGGGGGAGGAGACCTGCGGTTGGCGCACTGGCGCGGTCAGGAGACCGGCCAGAGCAGTTTCATACTTCATCCCTCGTCCTTCATTTAATTCCTCCTTGGCGTTTCCGGGATTCTCCGCTATGATAAGGGTCAAACACATTCTGGCAAGGGAGGTTGGGACCATGAAGATGACCAAGGTACGCGAGAAAGTGATGGCGTTGGTGGCGATCGTGATCGTGGTGGTGATGCTGGCGGTCGGGACCACGGCGTTTGGATATAAGATCCCCGGATTGGTCAATCTCAGCAGCATGCTAGGGTTTCCGCCAAAATGAAGCAGTGCAGGGTCACAAACATTCCGGACAGCGTCTTCGAGCGGCTGGAAGACCGGGCCGCGAAGAACCGCCGCTGCCTGAACACGGAGATCCTCTGTTTGCTCGAACAAGCGCTCCAGGCCGAAGAACTCGAGCGCTACGATACGCGGGAAATGCTGGCCGAGGCGAGGAAGATCCGGATGCTCTTTGCGTGAATTCGCGATCGGGGACGTACCTTCACGGCGCCGTCGTCTCGGTAACCGGAACCGGTGCAGAAACCTCGTCCGCTGTGACGGCCACCAGCGTCGCCCCCTTGTCATCATCCGGCAGCCAGAACACCATGGCCTCATCCTCCTTCAGGCGAAACGTACTGTAAAACTGCCGGAAGGAGCCGCCTTTGATTCTCATTTGGAAAAGATAATCGAGTTCCACGCCCTCGGCGCCGGCCGGTGTCGGGGCAACGCTGATGAGCACCCCGTGAGCATGCCCCTCCAAGTCCGGGCTGATGTCCGAAATCACACCGCGCTTTTTCGTCATGAAATCATCCGGCACCATCCCGTCTTCGCTGAGTTGTTTGTGCAGTTCCTCCAACTTGTCGGCAAAACCGGCTTCAGCTCCCGGCGTTACGCCTCCATATACGCCTCCAAAGCCGCCGCCAACGAGTACGTCGGGAACGGTGCCGCCGCCACCAAATCCGCCCATGCCTGGGGCGCCTCCGCCAAGACCGCCACCAAATCCGCCCGTGTCCGGGGCGCCTCCACCAAAGGTGCCGCCAAAACCGCCGCCCGCGACGGCCCCTGGGTTGAGCACTACGATCTTCATCAGGGCTTTCGCACCCGTCCCGGGAAGCTCAACGTTTGCGGGGCCAAGCGTAATCCGCGGGGCGGAGAACAGTTCCATCGAGGGTGAACGTTCGAGTAGTTCTGCCAGCGCATCGCGTTTCATGCGCGTGGCCAAGTAGTCGCACTTGACGGTCTCATCGATCAGGATCTCCTGGAGTTTCAAGGGAAGAGGGCCTTCCGGGCAGTTCATGACTTTGTTCTCTATGGAATAGAACGGCGCGGCACTCCCTTGGCCCACCTCGGCCCGGCCCTCCTGCGGGAGGGCGGAAATGCGCCAGAAGCAGTAGAGCATACCCTCCGACGGCAGTTGAGCGCGGCAGCCAGCCCATTCGTTTTCGCGTGAGCCCCCAAGGTGCCTGAATTCGCGCGTAACGATTTCTGGCTTCCCCACGTCAAAAGCAAGCCCCTCGACGGGAAGCCGCTTCTCGACCGCACCCGTGCGAATGCGAAATGCGGTATTCCAGACACTGTCCTGATCGGGAGAATGCTGGACGAGGAATTCGATCGACATCCCAAGCGTCTCAGTCTCGCTCGCTTCCATCGTCTTGAGCCGGAAGAGACCATCCCTGGCCTTTTCCAGCCACTGCAAGGGCGTGGCATCCCCGATGCGGAGCGTGACTGCATATCCCACTCTTCCCGACACCGCCGGTGGACCGAGCAACTGGATGTGCCCCGCGTCCACCGCCGCAACGTCATGGGCCTCATTGTTCGGAACGCTCAGCCTTTCGCCCTCCATCACCACCGGCATGCCTCCCCATTTTTCGTGGAGGATCTGAAAGGTGCTATCGCTTCCCGGCAGTGTTTGCGAGGTGAGGCCATCGCCGGTGATGTTCGTCGTGACCTTGTAGATGCGGAAGTCCGCGCGAAAGTCGGCAGGCTCCAATTCACCCTGCGCCGTGAGGGGGGCCGCCCAGCGGAACAGGACAAAACAGGTGATCGTGAGGGCCAAGCGTTTCTTCATGGCAATTGCTCCCATTCGCGCCGATGCGGCATCAGATGGTTTCGTCTTTCGTGTTCGATTCGGAGAACGTCTCGACGACAAGCGTTTGCAGACCCTCGCCCGTGCCTCGGCCCGAGGCGGCAGGCTGCGACCAATCAAAGGCATTGCGCAGGGGCGGCGTGGGGGGACCGGGCAAGATATAGACCACGCTCTGTGTCTCGATGGCGGCGGGTGGCGGCGAAATAGCCATAGGGGCGAGCAAAAAACCCAACAGCAAGAATGCCGCGCATGCTGCGGCGCACGCCCAGAGCGGGACAGGACGGCGAAACCCATGGCCACGGCGCCGGTGATGATCAAAGAGCGTTGCCATCCGCTGCTCGAGGGCTTCAGACGGCGCCTCCGGCGCTCTTTCCGCCAACCATTGCTCAATGTCGTTCATGTTTCTTTCTCCAAGTGCGCTCTCAGTTTGCCGAGGCCGCGCCGGTACCATGACGCGACGGTATTCAGGGAGGTCTCGCGCAGCAGCGAGATTTCGCTGAACGTCAGCCCCCCGTATATCTTCAACGTGATAGTGTCGCGTTCTTCTTCGTTGAGTACGGCCAGCGCTTCCCGCAGGTCAAGATGGGCGTGGCCATTGCCCGGCGGCGCGGCCGCTGCTTGGGCGTGTTCCACCTCGCGCGCGCTCCGGCGGAACTCGTCAATGACCGCATTGCGCACACAGCGGAAAATGTAGGGCCGCGGTTCGCGTGGGAGTTCCGGCCGGGCCAGCATCCGGGCGAAGGCCTCATGAATGGCGTCCTCCGCGGCGGCCTGATTACCCGTGAGTGCGGCTGCATAGGCGAACAGCTCCTTCCGGTGCAGTTCGTAAAACATCCGCAGGTATTCCGCGACTGAATTGGCCATGTCCGGCAAGATACCCCCGAAACTGTCTGCCTTACCACGTGGCAACACGGCGTATTTGTGCAGCGCATTGAATCTGCCGGTATCCGCTCAGGCACTGTGTGCCATTGGGTCGTTCAGCGATTATGCTTTGCTTCCCATGGCTGTCAATTGCCGCTGGATGAACGCTTCGGCGCGCGCGTTTTCGGCTTCGGGATTGCAGATGCTTCGCAGCCGAGCGTCCAGCTCCTTCACTTTTTCCGGCTGCTTTCCGGCAAGGTTGTTCAACTCCTCCGGGTCTTCCTTTAGATTGAACAATTGGTGGGGCGCCTCGGCATACCACAGAAACTTCCAGTCCGCTTGCCGCACGAGAAATCCGCTCGCGCGTGTGCCATGACCATGGTATTCCGCGAATACCACGCGCTCAGGGTCTTCCGCAACGAGGTCTTGCAGGGGCGTGCCCAGCCAATGGGCGGGCCGCGCTTTCCCGGTAGCTGCAAACAGTGTGGCTTGCACATCGTGCAGGTCGGCGGGCGTCTTAGCGCGTGTGCCCGGCCCAATTGCATACAGGGGCACGCGCACGCTGTCTTCATACAAGCTGCACTTCCACCACAGGCCAAACTTGCCCAGCATTTCGCCGTGATCGGACGTGTAGAGGAAGACGGTGTTCTTGCTCAAGCCGGTTGTCTCCAGCGCGTCCAGGAACTTGCCAATCTGACCATCAACGTATTCGATGCGGCCCAGGTAGGCCCGGCGGTGGCCACGGATCTGCTCTTCCGTAAATACGTCCGTCTGGAAGTGCTGGCGCAGGTCCTGCGCATACGGGTGCTGCGCCGATGCCGCCTCGATGCCGTGCTCAGGCAGCGTCGCCGCGTCTGCGTACT
>JACPGD010000052.1 GCA_016182645.1 Candidatus Hydrogenedentota bacterium
GGGCCCACGGCAGCCCAGCTTGCGCTCGCCCATTCTCCGGCGCGCCAGAAGATGCACGCCTATCCACACGCCAAAGAGCAGGATCAACGCGACCACAACCGCCACGGCATTCAGCAAGAACGTGTTCACCAGTAAATCCCGGTTCATTTAGGAAACAGCAAGGACACCGCAGGTATTTCAGGTGCCATGCACGCGCCCGGCGGCGTCCATCATGTCCATAGTGTCCATCCGGAAGACGGGCGCCGCCGCCTGATCACAATACCGTCATGCGGACCAGGACGTCGAAGGACTGTCCGGTGGTCACACTGGAGACGACAATCGTGAATTCATAGGCGCCGGGCGGAACATCCTGGCGGTTCACCAGCACGTTGAACGTCTCGTCCACCTCGGGACCCACAAAGTCGAAGTTGCGGCGCGAGGACAGCCAGAGCGGGAACAGATCGGAGTTCAGGCTCCATTCCATCGTGCTCTGTCCGATATTGGACACGGTCAACGGCAGTTCCGTGGTGGTCGCACCAAAATCCAGCAACAGCGGCGAAACCCCGAGATTGGGCGGCAAGACTTCATACGTGATAAAGATCGGCTGCGCCGGCACTTCAATGTCGATGCTCCCAAAATCATAGGTGAACTCGAGGGAATTCGAGTATTCGCCGGGGTTGAGAGAACGATCGACGATAAGAGTAAAGGTGTCCGGCGTCAGCGTCGAGGTCACGAAACCCGTGAAGTCGGAAGGAGTCACGAGCCCATTCCCCAAGTTCTCGCTGATAGTCCACCCGAGGCCCACGCCCGTTTCCACATGGCTCCCGCCAATGTTCGCCACGCCGAGGGTGGCAACATCCGTGTCGGTTCCAAAATCGAAAGTCAGGGGATCGGCATCGGATGGCGCGACGCTCGACAGGATCATCGGCCGCGGGAAGGCCGGCTCAAAGAAGCTGTCGAGATTCGGGCCGAACCGGGCATAGGTGGTGTCCACCGGGATGCTGTCCGCGTGGGTGAAATACTTGGAGTTTGGGTCCCCGGTCAGGATCGGTTCCAGCACGTCAAACAGCAGGACGAACGGCGCCGTGATATTGGTGAAGCGGATTTCGATCAGGCTGCCGAAATCGCCATAGGCGAGGGGGGCGCCATCCGGCGTCTCAAACGTGAAGACATCGCCCACTTGGGTTTGCGTCCAATCCGCGATGGCGCCGCCTTCTATCAACGGGACCCTGGAGACTTCCATGTCCGCCGCACCTGGGCCGGAGTTCTGAATGAAGAACGAGAAGCGCCTGACGTTGCGGGGCGCATACTCCAGCCGCACCAGCGTCGTCGCCTCACCGCCCTCGATCAGCGAGGACTCGAGTGATATCTGGCCCAGCCGGATATCGCCGACGATCTCGGAGTAGTTCAAGTTGCCGCGCGCGAAGTCGCCCGTAATGTTGCCCTGGTCCGGCAAGCACGCACTGTCGGGATCTCGCGGATCGACAGGGCCGTCGTTCGGGTCGTTAAACGTGATCCGGCCTTCGAGGTTGACACTGGTCTCTTCCCGCAAGGTCGTGTAGCTCAACACCACCTGCGATTGAAGGTCCTTCGCGATGGATTGGTCACAGGGGTCCGCCGGATTGGTTTCGCACCAATCAATCAACTCAGACAGCAGCGGCTTCCGGATGGGAGTTCCAAAGGCATCCACCGTGCCCGTGGGTTCCGTCCGGGTCGAGTAGAAATGACCGCCGGTCGGACCGCTCAAACGGATCAGCGGATCAGCGGCCACGTTCTGGCCCCACCCAACGGCAAAAACGCGGGCAAAGGCGTCTATCAGAAAGTCCCGCGTTTCGTTGACATTGCCCGGGGGCGTGGTCAGGCGGCCATCCGTGACACAAATAATCCCACGCACGTCTGCGTCATCGAAGGGGAACAGGAACGTTTCGTCTTCCTCGAGCAAGATCTCCGCGCCGCGCGTGATCGCCGGCAACAGTTCGGTGGCGCCATTATCTTCCACGTTGATGCTGAACAGCCGGCCCATGATGCGGGCCTTGTCCTTGACGAAGGCCGGATCGTCCGGCGTTTCGCGAATGATGCGGACCTTGTCCTCGAGGTTGGCCGCGCGATCATTGAAGACGCCCAGTGCGATCCGGTAGTTGTCCGGCAATTCCAGAATCAGGCTGGGCAGGCACTGTTCATACACAAACTGCAGCGGGTCCTCCAGGGGCCCTCCGCCGGGGTTCGCGATTTGCCCGTCTTCTTCGAGGCGCCGCGCCGCCGCCTGCATACTGCCCGAGTAATCGAGCATGATCAGGAGATTTGTGCGCAACCGTTCGCTGCTCGTCAGGAATTGGTTGGATTCCGCCGACTCGACGGCTTGGTTGTCCTCAAAAATGCGGAACTGCCCGCCAACTTCTTCCAGGCGTGTTGCGGGAATGGGAAGCGCCTGGAAGCGGAGATTGCGCATAAGCAAGACAGAGCGAATGAGCGAGGGGATGTGCGCGCGCGGTTTCGGCGTTTCAATCGTGAGTTCCGCCGCTTCGGCCGAGACGATGACCTCGACCGGCGCCACATCCTCGATGGGCACGGGCACGCCATCCTGCACCTCAAACGCCGTGATAATCAGCTTGCCGGACACGCCGCTGCCTTCCAACTTGGAGCGGTCCACCGTCACGCTCACCGGTTGGAAATCCTTGATGGGCGCTTGCGTTCCGATGCTCCGGCCCGTTTCCGGAAAGACGGCCAGCCAGTCTTTGGTGGGGGTGACCCCTTAAAGTTCAACACGGTCTCGGGATCGCCAAAGTTGGCCACTTCGAGCGTCGCCGAGGTGACGTTCACGCCAAAGGGTATACTCAGGGGACGGGCGCCAATGACGATCTTCTTGGCTACCTGCACCTCCACCAAAAGTGGGACCGCGGTCCGAACGGGATCGTTCGACGTAATCTGCAGTGTGAATTGGGCGCCGAGGAAGTCCAGCGTGCTGCGATCCACCGTGATCGTTACCGTCTGCTGGGCGCCCGGCCCGAGGACACCCTGCTGCGGCGAGACCGAGCTGATAAATGCCGGAGCGCCTTCCAGGTCGATGCTCCAGTTCAAGTCTCCCGTGCCGGTATTGCGAATCACAAAGGTCTTTTCGATCTCATCCACGTCGAAATTCACAAACTGCACCAGGTTTTCATCGGCTCCGTCACCAATCACCTCGATCGCCGGAATCAGCGGCACCGTGGCGCGAATGGTCACCTGTACCGGCGTCGTACTGTCGCCCGACGCTTCCACCAGGAACTGGTGTTCGAGGTCGAATTCGCCCGGCGGCGCCAATTCACGCCGTACACGCACGGTAATCGTATCCGTCTCGGCGCCGCTCACCGTACCGGACGCAATGCCGGAACCATCCACCGGCGTGAGGACCAGCCAAGCCGGGAAGGCGGTCGTGTCGACTTCCCAGTTGATTGTCCCGATGCCATCGTTCCAAATGCCGATTAGTTCCTGGACCCGCGTCGTGCTGAAGTCAATCGTATTGGGTTCGACCCGCAAAGTGGCGGGGCGCGGCCGCGAGAACCGGACGGCAACGGTCGTCTCGCCACCCTCGAACGTTATTGTCAGCGTAGACTCGTAGCTGCCCGGCGCGACCGCGGCAGGGTCAATCCGCACCTCGATGATGTCGTCGCCCGTCACATTCCCCGAGGCGGGGTTGACGCTGAGCCACTCCGCATCGGCCGCGGGCACCGAAATGCTGTAGGCAATCGAGCCGGTACCGATATTGGAAACGCTAAAGGTGCGCGTGGTGGTGGTCGAGATCTCGCCAAATTCGAGCAGGGTCTCGCTCACGACAAAGGCGGAAATGGCCATGGAGACGGGAACGGTCTGGCTGAAGCCAGCCACGGCATCATTGAAGCGCACCTGACCGTTGTATTCGCCTGGCGGCAGCCCCGCCGGATCCACCTGGACGGTAATCTCCACGGAGTCCAATTGCGGCACATTCACGTTGGGCTGATCGACTGTCAGCCACGCGGCGCCGTCCGATGTCGTCGTGGTAATGGAAATGGCCGCGCTTCTCGTTTGATTGTTGGTGAGAGCCAAGACTTGGGCGTCTTCCTCCGTGAGGAACCCAAACTCCACGCTTTCGGGGCTGACCGCGAAGGGCGGTACGGTCACGCGCACCAGGACATTCGCATTTCCGCCATTCGACGTGATCGCAATGTTGGCCGTGCTCTCGCCGCCCGGCAGTTCCGCGCGCTCCACGCGCACCGTGACTTCATTTGATTCTCCCTGTTCCGCCGTCCCCTGGGTGGGGGAGACCGTGAGCCACGGGGCAGTTTCCGAGAGCGACCATTCCAGATCTTCATTGCCGGTGTTCGTGATCGTGAACGTGGCCTGGTCTCCGCTAATGCCCAGATTGACCTCAGTGCTTGACACTTCCAGTTGCGCCGGCGCGGTCTGCGTCACGCTCACCGGAATGGTTTCGGTTCCATCGTTCGAGGTGATCGTGATCAGTCCATTGCTTTGCCCCAGGGCCAGTTGGCTGCGATCCACGGTGACCTCGACTACGTCGATTTCCGTGGTGGTCGTGCCAGAAACCGAGGCGGACTGCTTGGTCCGGGTGCTTTCGGCGAGAAGGAGCCACGAAGCGTTGGATTGCGCCTGCCATTCGAGGGTGCCCGCGCCCTGGTTCCGGATGCGGAATGTGCGGAGGTCCTCCCCGGCCGAGAAGTCCAGGGCCAGTGGCGTCACGGAAAGCGACGGCTGCAGCGGGCAGCCTGCAAGCACAACCAACATCGCTGCCAGGCCGAGGGGCGCCAGGCGCCGGATCAGCATTCGCATAAGTAACTCCTCACACACAAGGGGTGCGGCCCTGCCATCCTTATTCCGAGACAATGACCACCACAGGGACAATTTGTTCGCCAAAGATTCCAAGGTCGAAGCGCAACGGGACCGAGGTGAAGCCGCCAGGCAACCCCGTGCGATCCACGTTGAGCACAATCGTCTCACTTTCTCCGGGGCTGAGCGTCAGGTCCGGAGTGGGGGACTCAAAGGAGACCGTGATAAACGCCGGTACCGTGCTGGCATCCAGCGACCACGTAAACGTGTCAAAGCGGTTGTTGCGCACGACCAGCACGCCGGAGTCCTCGCTCGCTTCGATCTCGAGCCGGTCAGGAAACACCAGCGGGCCAGGCTGTTCCTCGAAGTCGGGCGCGGGGTCCTGGAAGTCGGGCAGGCCGTCCTCGTCGCGATCAAAAGCAAACGGCGCTTCCGGATCGATCCCCGGGTTCTGCAAGATAAACGGCGTGCGCGCCGGCGGCGCAAGGTCGGTCTGTCCCTCGCTCACCAGCAGGAACCGGTCGGGGAAGGTGATCCCGCCCGGATACATAAAGTACTTCGACTCCGATGGATGTCCGGGCGTCGCCGGCGAGAAGTAGATGTCGTTGTCGGCGCGCATGCCCAGCAAGAATTCCGTGTCCCTGCCAGCGCCGTTGAACAGCGTCCTCAGCGGCTCCAGGCCCGTAAACGTAATCTTCAGGAGGTTGCCGAACGCCCCATAGGGCAGCGGGTTGTCTTCCTCCGTCAGCATCACGTAAATGCCATCGCCCTCGGGGACCAGCCGCCACGTCGGATCGAATTCATCCTTCGGGACGAGCAGACCCTCTGGCGCCAGGGCAACATCCATTTTGACAAGGCCCAAAGCCGCTTGGGCGCCCGCTGGCACATCGCCGGCCAGCCCGAGGAAGAAGCGCAGGCGGAAGCGGTTCACCCCGCGAGGCGAATACTCGGCGCGGACGAACACCTCGGCCTTGAGCGATTCCTCATCATCGGGCACGTTGGGGTCTTCGAAAATGCCGCCTGTCCGCAGGGCGAGCTGCCCGCCAAACACGTCGCCGGGGAAGAAGACCGCGTCTTCCTCAAACATGCCGTTGATGACCTGGTTGTCCGGTTTTGTGTACTGGGCGAAAATCTGGTAAACGCCCTCGCTTTGAAGCGGGGTCAGGTAGGAGAGCACTATCTGGTTGCGCAGTTCCGCCCAAACGGTCCCGGGTTCGTCATTGAGGACCGTGCTCAGGCTGGCCAGGCTGCCATCCGCCGCCGTGCGCAGCCGCACGATGACTTCTCCGGTACCATTCGAGGACTCGACAAAGAGCGTGCCTTCCACCACCCGGCTGGGAGGGACCAGCGCTGGATCGACATCGACACGGACGAGCGTGGAACCATTGACCGTTGTGGCGCCACTGCTGGGACTGACACTCGTGATCCAGTCCACGCCCTCCTCGACGTTGATCTCCCAGGGCAGCGCGGTTTGACCCAAGTTGGCCACGCGGAAGAACGTCGCATTGGCTGTGTCGATGTCCGCGGCTTCAAAGGCAAGCGCCTTCTCGTTTGCCAACAGTTTGCTCAGGTTCGCCACATTGCCGGCATTGTACAGGTGCCCGCCCGTCTCTTCGGAAAGCACGACCAGATCACCCAGGTTGGTCCCTTCGCCCGCGCTGTAACCGAGCGGATACAACTGCACATGATTGTCCCGCGCCTCCGTCACCACATCGTTTATCTCAATTTCCGAGCCGGTGTCATGGCCGTCACTGATGAACACCACGGCGCGCACGTCCGCATCATCAAACGGCAACGTGTCCGCGGGGTCTTCCGCCACCAGCACATTGACGGCATCCACCAGCGCGTCAAAGATGGCCGAGGTGCCGTGTTGCGACGCAGGCAGCGAGAACTCATCCAATGCGGCCTTTAAGGCCTCCCTGTCGGCGCTAAAGGGCGCCAGCAGGCGGTTCCGTTGCTGGCGGTCGTTGTAATACATCAGCGCGACTTGGTAAGTGGGGGGGAGGTCGTCGAGGAATTCCTTCGTCGCCTCCTTGACATCCGCCAGGGCCTCGCCCGGCTCGAGCGGGTTCGTCGTGCTCGTGGTCCCCGCGAAGAACATGCTGCCCGTGAAATCCAGCAGCACGACAAGATTGACCTTCAACCCGTCGGGACCGTCCACGAAGATATTGGTTTCATCCAGATCGAGCGGCAGATCATTCTCGGTAATGCGGAAACTGATCCGGCTCCGATCCGCCTTGGTCCGCGTTTCGATCACCCGCGACAGATCGTCGCGCAAGAGGAAGGCGAAGCGGTTGATAAACGGCGGACGCCCGCGGTTCAGCGCGCCTTCCACCTTCAGCGGCGGCCGCTCCACACGGATACGCAAGGTCTTCGATTCGACCACCTCGAGCGGGTTCTCGAAGTCTTCGTCAAAGGCTTCCACGGTGATCAAACGCTCTTCCACGTCCTCCGTCATCGCCGTGCGATCGACAATCACGGTGATGCCTTCCGCGTCAATCAGCAGGTTGCTCTCCGGCGGATGGAAGAACACTTCCTCCGGACCGTTGGTGTCCCCTTGCAGCGGGCCGACACTCGCCAGCAGGGGATGGTCCTCACCCTGCTCCTCATACGTTATCTTGAAGAACAGGCGCGAGCCACGCGTGCCGATGTTTGCCACAAAGAACTGCGCTTGCACGGTCTCCCGCCCGAAATCGAGAAAATCGATCTGCGCAATCTCGGGACGCCCCGAAGTGACCTCCGGCGGTTCGGAAAGCACAATCTCCGGCAAGGGCATGATTTCAATGATCAGCGGAACAATCAGGAACCCGTCCCCCGACCGCAGGATGAGGTCATAGCGGCCGCTGCCGGCCTCAATATTGTTTGGGTCCGTCACCACCACATCGACCGTGCTCTCTTCATTGCCGGGGGTCGTGCCCGAGGACGGCGTGACGGTGATGGGCGGCGTTTCACCGGGGTCGAGACGGGAAACCACCTCAATCGACCATGCGCGCGCCGTGGCGCGGGAATTGATAATGTGGAGCGGTGAAGGTACCTGCACCGGGACGGTGTCACCCTCGCCGGGATTCACGAAGAGTGTCAGTGGCGAAGGATTGACCTCAAGTCCTTCCAGCGCCGCGCCGAACAGGAAGGAGACCACCGCGCTGCCGCGATCTGAGCGCACGAGCAGGCTGAAATCTTCCTGGCCCTCCGCAAACGCAACCGCCACCGACGTCGCGCCATTCGCCGCCGTCGATCCCGGGTTGGGTTCCACCTGAATGGTCGAGGGGACCGGCAGCGTTGTGTTTGGATCGTCGGGATCCGGCAAGAACAGCACATCCCAGGTCACTGTTTCCGGCCCCGAATTGGACACGGTGAATTCCGCAAAGGTTGCCGTGGGCGCCAGCGGAATCGTGGTGGGCGAGACCGTCAGCGTGGGCGCCACCGTGATGGACACCGGGATCACTTTCACGCCGCCATTCGACACCACCCGCACGCCGTTGTTCTGGAACGTCGCGACGGGCAGCCCTTCGCGCGTGGCCGTCAGGCCAACCCGATCCATCTCGGTCGTCGTCGAGCCGGCAAGGGGATCGACGGTGAGCCACGGAATGTCCGCGGCCACCCACGGCGCATCCGCGCTCGCACGGACCACTTCTTCCACGCTCCAGGAAAGTGTGCCGGAACCACCATTGCGAATGGTGAAGGAAGCAGTGACCGTGTCGGTCCCAAAGGCGATGGAATCGCGGGAGGTGATCAGTTGGGCAACCTGTGGACATCCGGCAAGGGCCGCAACAGAGAGGACGAGTGAAAAGTACTGCAAGCACGCCCAGCGTTGTCTCATAGAAATGTCACCTCACGTTATTTTCGACATCGTGCGCCGCCCATGTCCCCTGTGTGCAGCCAGATCCGATTAAAATGCTCAACTCCCTGCCGGGCCGGCCGTCGTGATGATCACGTCCACGCCGGCTGCGACCAGCGCCGTCTGCGCGCGCTCAAAACTGGGAACCAGGTTGCCTTCCTCATCCTCCACCGCTTCCGCGCCAACCACTACCGTGCCGCCTTCCGGAAACCCGCCGTTCGCCACGTTCGCTTCCAACGCGGACCAATCGCGAATACCGTCATTTCCGTCCAGGATCAGGGTCTGCAGGAAGAACAGGCCCGCGAGCGGCTCGATGTTCGTGATCTGATTATTGGACAAATCAAGATAGGTCACGTTCTGCAGCCCGGCGATTTCCGAGATGCTCTGGATCTCGTTGTTGCTCAGGTTCACCGTGATCAGGTTCTCACAAAACTCCAGGCCATCAAGCTGCGTGATGGCGAGTTCCGACGCCTGAAGTTCAATCACGCGCAGCAGATCTGCCGGAGTGAGACAGCCAAACGGCATGTCCAGCGCCGCACGCACCGCCGATTCCAGCGCGCGGTCACTCATGATAATGCTGTTCGGCGGACAGGGACATCCCGGCAAGAACACGGCGCACGCAACGAGCGCGCAGGCCAGCATGACCGAAGAAGTTTTCATAGCTCATCCCACCTTCTGCTGTTGCCTCAACCCTCAAGGCGTTGTCCGGCCATCCAATATCCATTCCACTCCGGCCTGGGCCGGAATCCATTCCAGACATTATCAAGAGCGCACGGAAATCTGTCAATAGTTTTCCACCGCCGCTTCACGAAAAAAGCCGGAAACGAGTCCGGCCCCGTACTTTATACCAGATCACACGGCCAATCACAGGCGTCCGCGTTCACGCCCCGTCAACCTTGACCCGTATCGTTCGGCTGCGGGATCGTGCACTTGTCATCCAGATACAGCAGAATCGGAGACTCCCCACCGAGGAAGCCCAGAACTTCCGCCAACATCGTCACCACCAGGCACACACTGTCCTGCCAGGTGGCTGCCTGCGCCGGGCCTTGTTTCGAGATCCGCGTAAGGTGCTTCAAAGCTGTTTCTCCTGTCCAAGCCGCCAAAAAGGAACCCCGGACAACATCCAAGGCTGCTAATTTTGTAAATAGTTTACTTGATCCCTCGTGGGGTGTCAAGCGGTTTTTGGGCCAATTCAGGTTTTCGCGACGCCCCAATATCTCGATCATTGCCAAGGGTTTAGAGACGGTTGTTGTCTCCGGGCACCCAGCACGCGACACCATACACAAGCAGCGACAGGCTGGTAGTACTCTCGCCCCTCCAAGAAGACCGTGGATTTATTGAATTATACACCCGGGTCTAGAATGCATTACTTTTCCTCGGAGCGCCCAAAGCTGTATTCGCGCAACTGTCATTCTTCCATCATGGTGAAGAATAACCCAACCCAGGATCATTGCAGGTGTAGCACCGGGTGTTATAGAATATTTCTGGGGTACGCTGCATGGAAACAGTGAGAGTATTCAAAGCAAAGGTATTCGCTCGCTTCGTTGCCAGAGAGGGTATTAGCGACGCGTCACTGTTGCGGGCAGTCGACAAGGCGGAGCAAGGGCTCATTGACGCAAACCTTGGCGGTGGTGTGATTAAGCTGCGGGTGGCCAGGCAAGGTCAAGGGGAGTCTGGCGCTTACCGCACGCTACTGGCGTTCCGGTCGGGCGTGCGGGTGGTGTTTCTGCATGGGTTTGCCAAGAGCGGGACCACAAACATCACCAAGAAAGAGTTGGACACGCTTAAGAGGGCCGCCAAGGTAGTCCTCTCGATGAGTGACGAGGACCTTCAACGTCTGGTGGTCCAGGGAAAATTTGTGGAGGTAAAGTGAGGATGAAGACCGCGAAAAGGAAATACAAGAGCCCCGTCTTCGCGTCAATCCATGAGACAATGGAAGACTTGTACGAAGCCGGCGTCCTCGGCAAGAAGACCATGCGTGAATTCGACCGGGATTGCCTGGCCCCGGTCGAACCGATGAGGCCTGAAGCCATCAAGGCCCTCCGCTTGCGGGAACACGTGAGCCAAGCAGTGCTTGCACGCCACCTCAACGTTACCGTTGGACTGGTGAGTCAGTGGGAGCGCGGGGAAAAGAAGCCGTCCGGACCCGCTCTGAAGCTCCTATACTTGGTCAGGAAACACGGACTTGAGTCGTTGGTCTAAGTCGATTGCGTATTTCCGAAGCCGATCTCATTGCCCGATGGCGCGTACGTCTTGGGAACGTACGCGCCACCCTTGGGCAATGGGGAAGCGCAGGCTGCGCTTCCGAGGGAGGCCTGCTGTAGCCGGGGCTTCCAGCCCCGTTCTTCAAGTCGTGTCTTGCACCGAGCGGCCCCGCACACCGAGCGCGGGACTGGGCTTGCACCCGCGCCATTGTGCCGGTGCGCTCTCAGTCGCGCGCTCGGCGAGCGCGCGACTACCGACCAGTGGGTGTCAGGCCAGGAAGCAAATATCGTGCCATAGAGCTATTTAATGATAAAAATAGGGCAAAGTATTGTGCATGGGTTGGGAAGGAGAGCCGGGACGAGCACGCCCGGAGTCTAGAAGCAACCGATCCGTCAGGTGTTGCATTTCGGGTGCACACGGGAACTACTGCGATGGAGCGTGAGCAAGAACCTCGCCAAGCCCTACCCCGCGCTGACGGGGTTTTCCTGGAAATCTGCCCGGCCACATCCGAATGTTCATAGCGCCTCATACCGGTACGAAACGACGCAAATCA
>JACPGD010000450.1 GCA_016182645.1 Candidatus Hydrogenedentota bacterium
AAGGCGAGGGTGAAGGCGAGGGCGAAGGTGAGGGAGAAGGCGAGGGAGAAGGCGAGGGTGAAGGCGAACCGGCCATTGAGGAAATGGCGGAGGATGTCTTGGCAGTATTTAGCGACGCCGACACCAACGGCGACGGCCGCTTGACGTTTAGCGAGGCGCAGTCTCAGGTTGCGGGATTAACCAACGAGCAATTCAACGCGCTCGACCTGGATAACGACGGCACGCTGACGGAAGACGAACTCAAGGAGGTGGCGGGGATTAGGGATGGTTGCGACTGCCGCGATTTCCTCGCGGGCCTCGGCCTGCGGAAGTCCTTGGGGGACTTCCTGTTGCTGGGCTGCGCGTTCTTCACGGCGGCTTTCCTCGTGCGCGCCCGCCGGTGAGCGCAGTGCCGGAACGGGGGAATTGTCGCCTCTGAACTCAGCTCGCCGCCAGTAGACCAGCAAGACGCACGGAAATGCTCAAAGATACCCGGATTCAGTGATCGCAGCGCGGCGGAACACAGAATAGTTAGTTTCTGTTGCGCGTCTACGGGGTGCGCCTGTATTGAATTAGTTGTATCGCCCCGAATGCTTATGCGCGGATTTGGGTTCCTTCGTCCCTATTGCGTAATCACCACAAAAGATGTAAACTGCATCTATCTTTTATAGCGGTGGGCCATTGAACGGGGCTTCGGGGAATCTGAAGGGCAGTTCTTCAAGGGGCTTCTTCTCCCAAGGCGAAGGAACAATTCCTTCTTTTCCTCCCTGTCAAGCCGGTGTATCGTGACGGAGGGTGTGGCGATGACTACGGGCGTGGAACGGTGGGGAGCTCGGCGCGGTATCGGCGAGACTGGCTGGGCCGGCTTTTCATGGTCAGGGGTGGCGTACCTTCAAATGGTCCTTCTAGCCTCCGTCTTGGCGGCGCAATCTCCAACTCGGAGCGCATTTGCCGATTCCAGTCTGGGAATGAATGCCGGGCACCTGTCCAGCCAGGACACCTTCAATGAGACGCGGGGCTCCGGCGATGGCCGCATCCACATCATTCCCGTGTTGAGCGCGCCATCTGTAAAGAATGGCCAGCGAGTGCTAGTGCAGGCGGTCGTGACGGCGCCGGCAGGTGTGGCGAGCGTCGAAGCGCGGGTCGAACACGAGGGGCCCGCGGGCATCGCCGGCGTCTGCGGAAATCCTGGGTTCTCTGCCTGGCCACTTGACCGCCTTCTAGCGTCGCCCGTCGATGTGCTTAAACTCGCGCCGGCCCCCGTGAACCAGGGTGGTGTGAACGCCAAGGCGGCGGTGGGCCTCTGGCAGGCGGAATGGACCGCCGCCGGTCTTGAGGAAGGCTGGTACCGCGTCGCCATCACCGTCACTGACGGCACCGGTCATACTTATTTGGATCATTCACTGCGTTTCTCCGATCCGATTGTCGGACAAGACGCCGTCGGCTCCACGAATTATGCCAACGGGGGTCTGCGCCGGCTGGACGCTTGCACTGGTCTACCTCCGGAGGGCGCCCTGCGCAGCGCGGTGGTGGATCCGGCGAACGGTTACGCTTATTTTGGGACGCACACTTCTCCGGGGCAAGTGGTGAAAGTGGCGCTGGGCACGGGCCTCCAATCGCCAGTTCGCGTCGGTGCGGTCGGCCTGAATTCGGGTGAGGAAAACCTGCGCAGTGCCGTCATCGATACAACTAATGGCTATGCTTATTTCGGGACCGGCACGGCCCCGGGGCGGGTGATAAAGGTGGCGCTGGGCAGTGGCGCGGCCCCCCCCTCTCGCGTGGGCTCCGTTACGCTGGATTCCGGCGAGGATCACCTCGTCTCGGCCATTATCGATGTTACCAATGGCCATGCTTTCTTCGGGACCAGCACAGCGCCGGGGCGGGTGGTGAAAGTGGCTCTGGGCAGCGGCGCCGTTGCGCCGACGCGCGCCGGGGCGCTCACCCTGAATTCGGGCGAGGACAATCTCTACGCCGGGGTTATAGATGCCGCGCGTGGCTATGCCTATTTCGGCACCATTTCGGCCCCGGGGCAGGTGGTGAAGGTAGCTTTGGGCAGCGGTGGGACCGGACCGACGCGCGTGAGCGCGATTACTTTGGCGCCCGGCGAGGAGTATCTCCTGGGCGCAGTCATTGATCCGGTGAATGGTCATGCATACTTCACCACCGACACCGCTCCGGCGCGGGTGGTGAAGGTGGCGCTGGGCAGCGGCGCCGCCCCGCCCACGCGGGTGGGCGCGGCCACCCTGAACACCCAGGAAGAGGCCCTGCTTTCGGGGGTGATCGATACCGCGAACGGCCGCGCTTATTTTGGCAGCGATACGACTCCGGGCAGAGTCGTAAAAGTGGCGCTGGGCGCCGGCGCGGCGGCGCCGGCCCGCCTGGGCGCTCTTATCCTCAATAGTGGTGAGAACGGGATTCGGTGCGCGGTCATTGATGCGGCGCGCGGTCATGCCTATTTCGGCGCCGATACGGAGGTGGGACAGGTGGTGAAGGTAGCGTTGGACAGCGGCGCCCCCGCCCCGTCGCGCGTGGGCGCATGTTTCCTGAACAATGTTGAGGAAGCGTTCAATGCCGCGGTCATGGACGACGTGAACGGCCATGGTTATTTTTCGACGTTTTCGACCCCTGGGCGCGTGGTGAAAGTGGCGCAGGGGAGTGGTGCGGCAGCACCGGTGCGCGTGGGCGGGATCACCTTGGCTGACGGAGAGAATAACCCCAATTGCGCGGTCGTTGATGCGGCGAATGGCTACGCCTATTTTGGGACACCGGTAACAGGGCGCGTAGTGAAGCTGGCCCTGGGCGGCGGCGCGGAGCCGCCGGCCCGCGTGGATGCAGTGGAACTGGATCCCGGCGAAACCTCCCCCAAGTGTGCGGTCATCGATCCTGCGAACGGGTACGCCTACTTTGGTACGTTCACGGAACCCGGACGGGTGGTGAAAATATCGTTGGGCAGTGGGGCATCCTCGCCGATGCGTGTGGGCGCGGTGAGTCTGCTGCCTGGCGAGGATTTCCTCCAGAGCGCGGTCATCGATACAATGCGCGGCTACGCGTATTTTGGGACAAGGACTTCGCCGGGACGCGTGGTGAAGGTGGCGCTGGGCAGCGGCGCGTCCGCACCGGTGCGCGTTGGGGCAGTCACCCTGGCACCCGGCGAGCAGCACCTCTGGACGGCTGTTATCGACGCGGTAAATAGCCACGCGTACTTCGGAACGAACACTTCGCCAGGACAGATCGTGAAAGTCGCCCTGGGCAGTGGCGCGCAATCCCCTGTGCGTCTGGGCGCGCTCACCTTGAACTCTGGGGAGGACTTCCTGTCGAGCGCGGTTATTGATGCGGCAAATGGGTTTGCCTGCTTTGGGACCGCGACGTTACCGGGACGGGTGGTGAAGGTGGCGCTGGGCAATGGCGCCGCCACCCCCACGCGCGTGGGCAGTATCCGACTCAACACTGGCGAGAACAGACTAGCGAGCGCCGTGGCGGATGACACGAACAACCACGCCTATTTTGGAACCGATACGGCGCCGGGGCGCGTCGTCCGCGTTGCGCTTTCCCAACAGGGTTTCGTCAAAGCGACGCGGCTCGTGATGCCTGAGACGGGTGTGGTGACGCAAGTACACTTCTATTCACATGCGGCGTCGGGGAACGTACGGCTTGGAATATATGGCGGCGGTGTTTCACCGGCATTGCTGTGGGAATCGGGCGCGATCCCCAATACCGCGGAAGAAAATTGGCTTGTCGCTCCGATTGGGGAGGGCACGCCCAGCACGCTGACGCTTGGCAATGGCACCTACTGGTTGGCTTGGCAAGTGGATACCGCGGTGGATGTGCCCAGCCACACGACAGGGTCAATTGGCGATGGGCTTTATGTACCCCATACCTGGGGGGCATTCCCTGCGGCGCTGATCCCTGAAACACCCACTGCACCAACATTGTCGAACGAAGTCTGGAGCAGCTTTATCAGCTATGACTATCCAGGTGAAGGCGAGGGCGAGGGCGAGGGCGAAGGTGAGGGGGAAATTACCTGCGAGGTTCCCCTGGATCCCTCTCAGGAGGTGGTCAATCCGCCGGTTATCTCCAGTGCTACTGGTACGGGGACCTTCACACAGCTTTACGATGGCAGCGTGCTGCTTACGGTGGTTCATGATGTGGTGAATCCGACGGGCGCGCATATTCATGTTGGTCCGCGTGGAGTCAATGGCATCATTGTGATTCCGTTGGGCGATCCCGCAAGTCCGATAGAGTTTCTGCTGACGACAGAGCAATACGGACAGGTGACGGCGTCGCCGCACTACCTCAACATTCACAGCAGTGCATACAACGGGGGGGAAATTCGGGGGCAAATCGAATGTGAATCCGGGGAAGGAGAGGGCGAAGGCGAGGGCGAAGGTGAGGGAGAAGGGGATGGTGAAGGAGAAGGAGAGGGTGAGGGCGAAGGTGAGGGCGAGGGC
>JACPGD010000470.1 GCA_016182645.1 Candidatus Hydrogenedentota bacterium
GGGGTCACGCCCCGATGAAAAACCTCATCGGATGATAGACCTGCTATGCCTCAAAAAACGCATCTTGAAAATGGAATCAGAACCCGACCGTACTCATTAACAAAAACCGGTCATTGTCCATTTTCCGCTGAACCGGGACACTTTCTCTTCTCCAACGAGCTTTTGCAGGACTCCCATTAATTCCGGAAGTTTCTTTTGAGTCAGCCCCCAAACCACGTCATCCTTGACAACTGCATAGCCGTGTACAAGTACATGTCTGAAACGAACGATTCTGTTTGATTCCGGAATCCGGGCGGCCTCTTCGGGGAACTTTCGTTGCATTTGAAATAGGGCTTCCCCCACGATTGTATATTGTCGTTCCACGGCCCAACGCAACGACTTGTTCTGGAGATAGTCTTCAAGAGATACGCCCGCCGTTAAATCACGAATCTCGGCACTGGCAGCCAACATGTCGTGCAAGTACGTGCAGACCTCACGCCGCATATAAAAGAATCCGGGTCGCTTCCACCTCTTGCCGAAAATAGGGGTTCTTTATGGCGTCTATCTCGACAAGATCCACTTTTGTTTCAAGAAGCGCTTCAAGAGACTCCAGCAGCCCGAAATACCTGTCGGCATGTTCCTCAGGGGTGCAGGGAAAGAACCGCACGAGGAAATCAAAATCACTCTTGTCCACGTCAAACCCGCCGCCGACAGCGGAACCGAAAGCATACAACCTCTCCGCCTGGTATTTAGTGCAGAGAGCGATTACTCTTGGCTGGTGCTCTTCAAGGCACGTGTGCATCTTTTTCGGCTACCTTCTTGCCCAGAACATAACACGTCACACGAAATCTTGTCGAACCAAAGACCTTTTCCTCGCCCCGCCTCACTTGCTATACTCGATCCGCTGCGGATCTGGGGCTGTTTATTGAAGCTGAAGGAAGGACTTGCATGGCGCTTGATCTGGTCACTGTGGGGGTGGTCTGTGCCGACGTGATGGTGCGGCCCGTCGAACAGATGCCGCCGCGCGGCGCCTTGACCCTCGTCCCCACGCTCGAAATGCATGTGGGCGGCCTGGCCGGCGTCACCGCCACCGTCATGTGCCAGCTCGGCGGCAGCGCCGCCTTCATTGGCCGCGTCGGCCACGATAGCTTCGGCGACTATCTCGTCCAGACCATGTCCGCCTCCGGCGTGGACACCTCACACGTTATCCGCGACCCCGATCACCACAGTTCGGCCACGGTCGTCCTCGTCAGCCACGATGGCGAGCGCAGCTTTCTCCACCACATCGGCACGACCGGCGAAGTCTCCGAACGTGACATTCCCGTCGATGTCATTGCGAAAGCCAAGGTCCTGCATTGGGGCGGCCCGTCCGTCACCTCCCAGCTTGACGGCGCCCCCATGGGCCGCGTGTTCGAGCGCGTCCGCGCCCTCGGCGTCAAGACCTCGATGGACACGTGCTATGACGGCAAGAATATCTGGCTGCCTCTCATCGAGCCGTCCCTTCCGTATCTCGACATTGTCTTCTCCAGCCTGGAAGAAGCCCGCAAGTACACCGGCCAGCAAAATCCCCCCGCCATCGCTGATTTTTACCAGAGCTACGGCGTGCAAACGGTGGTCGTCAAGCTCGGCGCGGACGGCCTCTATGCCCGCCACGGCGCCAAATCCTGCTCCGTGCCTGCGCACCGTGTGACAGTTGTCGATACCACCGGCGCCGGTGATGCCGCCTGCGCAGGTGTCCTTTACGGCCACCTGGAAGGCTGGGACCTCGAGCGCTGTGCCCGCCTCGCCAACGCCGTCGGGGGCCTCACCGTCCAACAAATGGGTGGCGCGGAAGCCATCCATTCTCTCGACGAAACGCTCGAATTCATGGAGAACGAGACGTGTTTGAACTCAGCAGCGTCCTGATTATCGCCCTGTCCATCTTCGGCCAGGGGCAAAGCATCAACAGCCGGCCCCTGGCGCCGATCACCGCGCAGGGACAGCAGGGGCAGGCGTCCGAAACCGTGCCGCAGCCGCAGTTCACACCTCCGTCGACCGCACCAGCGGCCCCCGCGCCCCGGCCGGAGAACGGTGTCCGCCGCCCGTCCGAACAAACCGAAAAAACTGGAAAGAGGGTCGCTGCATTCTGGATGATAGTTCCGGGACTGTAAGCGCATCTGGGGAATAGGAATGAAGGGTTGCATTGCTGTATTGCTTGGCGCCGTCTGCTGGAGCGCCCTGGCCCAACCGCAATTTGAGCCGGCGGCCACTCGTGCCCAGATCCGCGACGCCGTCGTGCACGCGGGAACGGGACGCATCTACGCCGCCGCCTACAACGAGGACCAGGTGTGGGTCTTCGACCCGCGCTCGCGCGAACGTCTCGCCCAAATCCCCGCCGGCAAAGGCCCCGTCGCTTTGGTCCTCTCCCCAGATGGCGCGCTCCTCGCCTGCCTTAATCGCGGCGACAACTCGGTCACGCTCCTGCACGTCCCCGAGGATACTGTCCTGGCAACCGTCCTCGTCGGCGAGGGGCCAACGGCCATCGCGCCTCTCGGGGTGGACACCTTCCTCGTCGCCAACACCTTCGGTGACAGTCTCTCGCTCGTCGATGCCGCTGCCGGCACCGCAACCACCCTCGGCCAGGCCGCCGTCGGGGTGCCCACCGCCGTCGCCAGCGCGGGCGGGTTTTGCGCTGCCATCGGGCGCGTCACTCCCAGCCTGACGCTGTTCAATGAGCAGGGGGGAAGCGCCGGCTCCGTGGCCCTGCCCGCGCCGCCGGTGGCGCTCGCCGCCTTCGGCGATACCTTCGCCGTGGCCACCGGCACGGAACTCCTTCTGGTGGATCCCGCCGCGCAACGCATCACCGCCCACACCGTCTCCACCGCCAAAGAATTGTCCGCTTCCGCGGGTTCCCTCTATGCGCTCGACCCCGCCACTGGCGCCGTGACTGAATTCAATGCCACACTCGAGCCGACCACCACCTGGACCGCCCCCGCCCAGACCCAGCGGCTGCGCGTCAGCGAAGGGGTCTATCTCGCCCTCGCGCCCCAGACCCAGAGCTGGCAAGTCGGGAACCCCGCTGGTGTCTCCATTCATACACCCGCGCCAGTAGCGATCGTCGAAGCCGCCCCCACCGTAGCCGGGGCTTCCAGCCCCGTTCCGGAAACGCCCACCCCCACGCCCGGAGCGGTCTCCCTCCCTTCTGCCCCTTCCGTCCCTGTTGCCCCTGATGTCCCTTCCGTCCCTGTTGCCCCCGCTGTCCCTGCGGTCCCTGTTGCCCCCGCTGTCCCTTCCGTCCCTGCGGTCCCTGTTGTCCCTGTCCCAGCCGCGCTGGCCCCCGAAGCACCGCCCGCCCCGCCGGAAAACGAAACCGCCCCCATCGCCGCTACCGAAACGCGGCCCGGCCAGGTCAAGAAATATCCCGTTCGCACGGACTCGATCGGCGCCCCGCACCTCGGCGAACGCCCCAGCGCCGTGCCCATGCGCCAGTTGAGCCGCAAGACCATCGCGGATGCGCTCGTCCAGCCCACCGAGTTCGGCTCGGAAGAAGCCGGTTTCAAAGCACCTGACTGGACCCAGCCCTTCCGCGATATCCAGTTCGAACAAATGAAGAGTGCGCCCAACGCAGACGCCCTCGAACTCCAGGGCGATGTCCATCTACGCCTGGGTGACATGTATTTCAAGTCGGA
>JACPGD010000484.1 GCA_016182645.1 Candidatus Hydrogenedentota bacterium
TTTGTGCATAGCGCAAGCCCAGTTGGGCGTTCAAGACGGTATCCTGTTCTCGCTGTTGATATCGCCAGGCGGGCCAACGCCTATCCGCCGCCTCCCAAGCTTCGTATTCGAGGCCCAGACCGGCCAGACCTTCAAGAAAGCCACTTTCCGCACTCCCCCAACGGCGCAGGACCCGCCCCACGCCCAAGTGCAGCCCCGTCCGGGACTCCAGGGTGTTTTCTGTGTCGCGCGCTCCCTCACCGCTGGCATAAGGCCCCCAACTCGTCTCCGGGAAATCGCTCCACAAGAGGCTCCCCCGCAACCAGGCGGGGAAATCGTCTGCGTCGCTCCCCTCCAGGGCCAGAGCGCCCTCCAAGCGGCTTTCCCCCTGCCGGGCGGCCTCGATGCGCGCGTAGGGCTGCACGGCGTCCGATTTGCCGGAGCGCGCCTGCACCCCCAGGGACGAGGTCACCGTCCATTGCGGGGAAAGAACCTCCGCACTAGCCTCCGTGCCGGTCTTAGGCAGGGGAACCGCTTCATGGATCGCCGCAAGTTCGACCGGGATGGCGGCGGCGCCGTCGATGGGCTTCAGGTGCGTTGCGTCCCCTTCGGTCCCGAATCGTCCATAGCGAACCGTTTCATCCTTGAAAGTCACAACATAGTTGTCCTCAGTGGACAAGGTCGCCACTTGGTCCATCTGGGTCATGAGTTGACCCTTGAGGCTGGTGCGAAACACCAATGATCCCTCACGGACCCGAATCAGGCGCCCGGAGAGAGATTCCCCGCTCTGAAGCGTGAGGACATCCGCCCCGGCGGCCGCGGCCGTGAGCAGCATGAGCATGGCCAGATGTGAATACATACCGCGCATACGTGTATAAGATCGTAAGGTCAAACCGATGTTTTTGCAACTTGAGCTCTGGGCGTCTGGCCCGGACAATGAATCTCTTGGGCCGGGAGCCCAAGTCACGGCACGGGAGAAATCATGTTCAAGGAGTTATGGGCCAATCTCTGGGTCCGGCTGGCGGCGTTGGCCGGGGTGGTCGTCTTACTGCTGCTGTTCATCCTGGCGCTCCGTTCCGTCCTTGTACCGCTCCTCTTCGCCTTTATTGTCGCATATATTTTCGATCCCGTGGCGGACGCCTTCGAACGCCGCAAGCTGTCCCGCAATCTGGCCGTCCTCTGGATTGTCACCCTCCTGCTCCTGGCCGCCATCGCACTGCCCCTTGTCCTCGTTCCCAGCATGGTCGTCGAAGCGAACAACATGATCGAGGAAGCGCGCCAGGAACGCGCGGAAAAGTCCGCCCAGCCAGGCAGTGAAGATGCGCTGAACTTTGCCCAGCGCTGGCTGGAACGGGGCCTCCAGCACCTGCCCCTTGAGCAAATCGCCGAAGGACTGGGACTGACCACCGAGACCGTTCCGAGGCCGCCGCAGCCACGAACGCGCCGCCCCCCAATGCTGCCGAAACCACTACCGCTCCGACAGCCGCCCGTCTGACGCCGCAGGAATTCCGCGAGATCATCGAGGAGCGTGTGGGCATTTGGATCCGGAACAATGCCGCCAACTATCTCCGCGCACATAAGGAACTGTTGGCCAATGCGGGCAAATGGGCGGGCGCCTCGTTGGCCGACATCATGCGCACGCTGGGAAACACCGTGGTTGGCGTGCTCCTGTTCCTGGGGCAATTCGTGCTGTTTGCGGTAGTGACCGTGTACCTCCTGAAAGACTACGACCACATCGTCGCGTCCGCTCACGCACTGGTGCCGCCTCGTTATCGCGTGAAAACAGCGGAAATCGCGGCCAAGATCGACCTCCAGTTGAAATCCTTTCTGCGTGGGCAGTTCCTCGTGTGCTGCTGCCTGGGCACGATGTACTGCATCGGGTTTTTTATTTCGGGGGTGCCTTTCGCCCTCACGCTGGGGCTCTTCGGCGGGGCGGCCAGCTTTGTGCCCTTCCTGGGCCTTGCCCTCACCATCCTCCCGTCCGTCTTGCTGACGCTCGTGGATCATGGCTTGGACTGGCACATTGTCGGGGTCGCGGCCACTTTCGGCATCGCCCAATTCCTGGAGGGCAATGTGCTCACCCCGCGCATCGTGGGCTCGCAGGTAGGCCTTGGGCCGGTCTGGGTGATTCTGGCTGTTATGGTCTTCGGCACGCTGTTCGGGTTTCCCGGCCTGCTCATGGCCGTGCCGAGTGCCGCCATCCTGAAGGTGCTGGTGACGGAAGCGTTGGAGTACTACAGGAAATCGCCCGTCTTCGAAACGGCGCCGCCCGGCGGTTCCGGTCTTTGAAGCGGCTTGCTCTCCGATTCCGCTTCGGGCTTCTCCTGGCCGCGCCGCAACAGGCGATGGTAAAGCGTGTCTACGATGCCGAACAGGACATAGGTCATGCCTAAGGGGAACAGGACGATTGACCAGTGCTTGGTCAGGGCATAATGCAGCACGATCAGCACTACCGCGAAGATGCCCAGCGCCCGGAACGCATGGCGCGGCGAGACCGTGAAGGACTTGAGCCGGTTCCGGGGGTAACGCACCGTGCTTACCATCAGGTAGGCCAGCAGCGCCGCCAGCGGGCCCAGGGCATAATAGGCGAGGATGCCTTTCTCGGAAGCCTCCAGACTGGTTTCAAAATACTGGAGAAGGAGTACAAACGAGGCCACCGTTCCGCCCGCGGCGGGGGACGGCAGACCGGTAAAGAAATCCTGGCGGCCCGCCTGGAAGGTGTTGTAGCGAGCGAGGCGCAACGCGGCACAGACGGCGAAGAAAATGGCGATGTAAGAACCGGTCTTGCCGACCAGGGACTCGGTCTGGGGTGACATCAGGAAATTGGTAGTCGCCGGCAGATACGACACAAAAACAAGAATCGCGGGCGCGAGTCCAAAGGTCACCACGTCGCACAGGCTGTCCAGTTCTTTGCCAAACTCAGAATTGCTTTTCGTCAGCCGGGCCACAAAGCCATCCAGCATGTCGAAAATGATGCCGAAGAGGATGAAATAGGCAGCCTTCTCCAGTTCGAGACCAATGCTGGCAAAAATGCTCACGATCCCCATATAGAGATTCATGAGGGTCATGATGCTAGCGAGGAAGTTGACCGGGCGACGCCGGCGGGCATGCCGCAGCCGCATTCTACGTAGTTTTTTCATGGGAAAACCGCGCTATGATCGTTGTACCTGCATGCACTTTGTCTCTAAGTTTAACACAGACCTCGGTATTCGGGGGCAAATACAATTCCGTGCGTGAGCCGAAACGGATCATCCCAAAGCGTTCCCCCTTTTGAAACCGCGCCCCGGGGGCAATGGGGCACACAATCCGCCGGGCCACCGCACCCGAGATTTGCCGCACCGTCATCGGTCCGCGCGGCGTCTCCAGCCACACGGCATTGGACTCATTCACCTGGCTCGTTTCCGCCTTGCGCGCGTCCAAGAACTGTCCCGGCGCATAGCGCACGTCTTTGACCACCGCGCCGAAAGGCATGCGGTTTACATGTACGTTAAAGACAGAGAGGAAGATCGAGATCCGCCGCGTGGGGCCCTCATAATGTGGCGAATCCGCCAGATCTTCAATGGCCACCACGGTGCCATCCGCGGGCGAGACCACCTCCTGGGACGCCGCCGTTATTTCCCGCTCGAAATCGCGAAAGAACAGCATCATGGCAACGCCCAAAAGGAGCACCAGGCCTCCCACCCACGCCGCCCCCACAAAACCGAGCGCGACTGTCAGCATCACGCCCAACGCCAGCACCGGCCCGTAGTAAGGCAAACCCTCTTTCCATGCACTAAAAGATCGATTCATCGGTCGTCCACTTGATCCACTTCGTTTATCCAGTCCTCACATCATGCCCCGCTCTTTCAGGCTCACATAGCGCCCATCGCCAAACACCACATGATCCAGCAGATCGATGCCGATCAGTGCTGCCGCGTCCTTTAGCCGGCGAGTCAATTCGATGTCCGCCCGGCTTGGCTCGGGGTCGCCGCTCGGGTGGTTGTGCGCCACAATCACATTCGCTACACCCTCGCGCACCGCCTGCCGAAACACGTCGCGCGGGGCCGCCGGCGTTCCGTCGAGCCCGCCCTGCGAAATATCGATGATCTTTACGACATTGTTCTTGGTGTCCAGCAAGAGCGCCTTGAACTTCTCCACCTCATTCTCTTTGAACTGGACCATGAGCAACTCGGCCACGTCCGCGGAGGAACGAATCCTGGGCCGGTCATCCCGTTTCAATACGGCCAGGCGCTTGCCCAGTTCCAACGCCGCCTTCACCTCGACCGCCTTCACCTTCCCCACGCCCTTGACCTCTTGCAACTCCTCGACCGAAGCCCGCGCGAGACCTCGCAAGTCTCCAAAATGCTTCAGCAGCCGCTCCGCCAAGGCCACGGCGCCCTCCGAGCGGGTCCCAGTCCGGATAAGCACCGCGATCAACTCCGCGTCACGCAGTGCCTCTGCCCCCAGCCGCGCCAAACGCTCCCGCGGCCGATCTTCCTCCCGCATCTCGCGCACAGACGTGTTAAGTGGCGTATAGGAGGGCATGTTCTGTCCCCGCGTTTCGGTGAAACGGCGAAAGTGTACCACGCGCCTCCCGCGGCGCGAAAGAACCTGCTTCCTTGCCGCCCGCTGTCCCTTTTATCCCGCCGTCCCGGCTGTCCCTGCTGTCCCTGGTGTCCCTGTTGCCAGTTCCGGCATCTCAATCTGGGAGACTCCATGCCAGCAACATGACGCTGACCATGTGAAACGATTCACCCCAGTGGCTTCAGCCAAAGGACCTTGATCACGTTTTCCAGCGCCTCAAACTCTCGATCACCAGTGACCAATTCCGCGCCCAAGTGGTGCGCCAACGCGGCGGCACAGGCGTCTGCCAGACTCATTGAATGCTTTGCTTTGAACTCTGCCGCCGTATCTGACAGCGACCGGGAGAAGGGAAGAAATTCAATGGGTAGTGTTGGCAATAGTCTCTCCACCCGCCGCCATTTCTCTCGGCCAGATTTTCGAAGTGTAATGTACTTGACCTCGGCATAATTTACCTCGGTCATATGGAGGAGTTTGCCCTGCCTCTCCGCATCATGCAACAATCGACGAACAACGGCTTCGCCACCCTCTTTGCGTAAGAACGCAAGCAACGCGAAGCTATCAAGCACCACCCCGCCGCTCCTCCAGTGCACGCTCCTCGCGTCTATGCTCAGCCCAAACTTCTTCCAGTGAAGCCTCCCCCGGAGCAGGTTGAAGGATGCCGTGCAGCATGTCAATGGCATTGGGGGTGATCGGCCGAATTAGAATGCCCTCCGGTGTGGCCTCGACTATCGCCCGGCAACCGGGCTGGATGTCGAATTCCCTTCGGAGCCGCGACGGGATGACCACTTGGCCCTTGCTGGAGAATGTGATGGTGTTCTTTGAGGCTTTCATGTAATTGAGTATAACACGCCGGAGAAAGTAAGACAAAGTTATTGACTTCTTATATTCAGAGAGAATTCCAACTATTATTCCTCCCCCAGATACGACTTTCGCACGCGAGGATCGGCGAGGAGTTCCTGCGCCGGGCCCTCAAGGACGATCTGGCCGGTTTCCAGGACATAGGCGCGCTGGGCGAGTTGAAGGGCGAGGTGGGCATTCTGCTCGACGAGCAGGATGGTGAGGCCCTGCTGGTTCAATTCGCGGATGGTATCGAAGATTTTTGCGGTCAGGACAGGGGCGATGCCCATGGACGGTTCGTCCATCAGCAGCAGGCGCGGCTTGCTCATGACGGCCCGGCCGATAGCGAGCATTTGTTGTTCACCGCCGGAAAGGGTACCGCCGGCCTGGGCGCGGCGCTCCGCGAGAATCGGGAACAGGGCGAAAACCCGCTCAAAATCGTTCTTGATGCCGTCCAGGTCCTTGCGCAGGTAGGCGCCCAGTTGCAGGTTCTCCAGCACGGTCAACCGGGGGAAGATGCGGCGCCCTTCGGGGACCTGGACCAATCCACGCTTCACGATATCGTGCGCCGGCAGCTTGTCAATCCGCTCGCCGTCAAAATGAATTGCGCCGGAGCGAATCGGGTGAATGCCCGAGATGCACAGCAGTGTGGACGACTTGCCGGCGCCGTTCGCCCCGATCAGCGTCACGATTTCTCCGGGCGCCACGCTCAGCGAGAGACCCTTTAGCGCCTCGATGGGACCGTAACCCGCGCGAATGGCTTCGGCTTTGAGCAGCGGCCCCCCCATCACACCTCCGCCGTACCCAGGTACGCCGCGCGGACCTTTGGATCAATTTTGATGGCCTCCGGTTTCCCCTCCGCGATCTTGTTGCCGTACTCGAGGACCGCAATCTCGTCGGAAACACCCATGACCACCTTCATGTGGTGTTCGATAAGCAGCACCGCGATCCCGCGCCCGCGGATGCGCCGGATCAATTCCATCAATCCGGCGGCTTCCGTGGGGTTCATCCCCGCCGCAGGCTCATCCAGCAACAGGATGACCGGCTCGACCGCGAGCGCACGCGCAATCTCGAGCCGCCGCTGGTGCCCGTAGGAAAGACTCGAGGCCACGGCGGTCGCCTCTTTCTCCAGCCCGGCAAAGCGCAGGATCTCCAGGGCCTTGCGGCTCGACTCGCGCAGTTCGCGCCGGTGGCGCGGCAAGCGGAAGGCGGCGTGCCAGAAGCGCGTACGCAGTTTCGTGTCCATCCCCACCAGCACGTTGTCAAGCACCGTCATCTGATGAAAGAGCCGTGAATTCTGGAACGTCCGCGCCACCCCTGCACCCGCAAGCACGTCCGGCGCGCACCGTGCCCGCCGCCACACCGACCACGCGCCAGCCAGCCCCACCAATGCACCAAAACCAGCCGCACCCGCCGAGTACTTCCACTCGACGTCGCGGAGATACGTCAGCCCATCCTGCAACGCCTTGGCCCAGGGGAACGGTTGCTGATAGAGGTAATTCATCGTGATCGCCGCTTCCCAGAGCGGCTCGGCATTCACCGCCAGCACCAACCCGGCCGCCGTGAGCGCCGCCACCAGCAGGAAGCCCCACAACGTCCGCCGCGTGAATGGCCGCTTTGCTTCCCGTCCCCTGATCCGCACGCAGCCGCACGCGGGTACGTAGACCCCCGTGATGGCGTTGAAGGCCGAAGTCTTTCCCGCACCGTTCGGCCCGATGATGGCATAGATTTGACCCGGCGTAACCTCGAACGAGAGCTTGTTGACCGCCGTCAGACCACCGAAACGCAACGTCAGATCGTCAACGCGTAGGAGACTCATGTTGTCGCGCCTCCAGCTTGGCGCGGCACATCTTTATCGTATTCGTGCAATTCCGCCTTCACGCGCCGCGACGGCAACAGCCCTTCGGGCTTGAATCGCATCATGAGTATCAGCGCGAGCCCGAACATCATGTATTTCCAGTTGCTCGGAGAGGTAAACACGTTGTCGCTGCTCGTCCACCCGTGTTGCGCCAAGAACGCGGTCAGTTTCGTGAGGAGGATCGCGTTGAAGCCAATCATCACAAACGCACCGAGCAAGACCCCGCTGACACTGCCCATGCCGCCGACAATCACGATGCACAGCGCGATGATCGAAATTTGGAAATCGTAGTTGCCTGGCTCGCCGCTCGAGCCGAGATATGCCCCCCACAGGCCGCCCGCCATGCTGCAAAACGAGGCGCCGATGGCGAACGCCAGCAGCTTTGCTTTCATTGAATTGATGCCCATGCACGTGGCGGCCAGTTCGTCCTCGCGAATGGACGCCCACGTCCGCCCAATACGCGAGCGTTCCAGGTTGCGCGTCAACAACACCACCACCGCAAGCAGCGCGAGAAACAGGTAGTACCACGGCAACGGCGTCTCCGGTTTGAACACATAGCCGAAGAGTGTGGGCGAAGGCAGCGGGTTTATCCCTTGCGTACCTTTCGTAATCACGTCCAGATTCTTGAGACTGTCCTGAACCATTTCGCCAAAGCCCATGGTCACAATGGCCAGGTAGTCGCCCTTCAAGCGTATCGTCGGCAGCCCCAGGATGATGCCGGCGGCCGCCCCCACCGCGATAGTCAACGGCAACGCCGTCCAGAAACCCAACTGGAAGGGGTAGATGTCACACGTCGCAATCGCGTAGGTATACGCGCCGATGGCCATGAACGCCGCCACGCCCAGATTCAGCAGCCCCGTGAATCCCGTGACGATATTCAACCCCATCCCCAGTACGGCGAAGATGAAAATTGGCCGCACCAAGTCCGCCAACCGGAACTCTGGCGGCAACAACAGGTCCACCGCCGGCAGCAGCGCCGCAAGGCCCAGCAATATCCAGTGCATGCGTGCATACACCGCCGGCCAGATCCCTCCGCGCGCCCCCATCACACCTTCTCCTGCGCGTGTGTGCCCAGCAGCCCCGCGGGACGAAAGATGAGCACCAGGATCAGCACCGCGAACACCATGACGTTCGTCCATTCCGTGGCGATGTACTGGTCGGTCAGGGCCCGAATCATGCCGATGACCAGGCCGCCGAGCACCGCGCCGGGCAGGTTGCCGATGCCGCCGAGGACGGCCGCCGTGAAGGCGTCAAGACCGACGCGAAAGCCCATCTGAAAATAGATGGTGTTGTTGTAGAGCGCGTAAACCACGCTCGCGACGCCGCCGAGCGCGCCGCCGATGATGAACGTCGCACCGATGACGCGGTCCACGTCTATGCCCATCAGCCGCGCCGCCACCGGGTTCTGCGCTACGGCCCGCATGGCCTTGCCCAAGCGCGTAAATCTCACCAGAACGCTCAGCCCGATCATTAGCGGTACGGTGATGACAAAGACTAATACCTGGCTGATAGTGAGCGTAATGTCGCTTTCGCCCAGCAGGTTCTCATTCGATACCAGCGCCGGGAAGTCCTTGGGCGCCGCGGCGGTCTGACCCATGTTGAAGACTTCCATCGGCAGCCCGCCCCACAGTAGGCCGATGTTCAGGAAAACGAAAGAAACCCCAATAGCGGAGACCAGCGGCGCCAGGCGCGGCGCATTGCGCAACGGCCGGTAGGCCAGGCGATCCACACACCAGTTCACCCCGCCACAAAAGATCGGCGCGGCCACAAACATCGGCAGGATGCCCCACGAAAACAGCGCCCCCTCGGACACCGCATCCAATCCCAGGGCCCCGGCGATGGTCAAGGCCAGGAATGCGCCCAACATGAAGAGGTCGCCGTGCGCGAAATTAATAAGTTCCACGATGCCATACACCATCGTGTAGCCGAGGGCGATGAGGGCGATGATCATGCCGTTCGAGAGGCCGATGATCACTTGTTGAAGGAGTACTTCGCTGTCGGTCATGAGTTCGCGGCCACCCTCCCGCTGGTCTTCGGCGTCCTCACTCCCCAAACACCTTTACAAACTCAAACTTGCCATTGTGGACGGTGTTTCCACTCATGGTCTTGACCGTCGTGTCGCCATTGGCATCGAACGACCACTTGCCCAGCACGCCGTCGAAATCTTTCGTGGCCGCGCAGGCTGCCACGATGGCCGCGCGATCCTTCTTGCCGGCCCGGGCGATGGCGTCCAACACCACACGGCCACATTCATACCCGTACGCCGCATAGGCCTCCGGCTCATTCCCAAACTTCTTCTTGTAGTTCTCGTAGAACTCTTTCCCCTTGCCGGTCAACTTGTCCCCCGGCACACCGCCGAACGTGATGAACGTGTTCCCCTCGAGATTGCTCGCGCCCGCCGAGCGAATAAACGCCTCCTCGAAGCAGCCGTCTGGAACCATGTATTTCACGTTCAATCCGCCCGCGCGGAGGTCCTTCGCAATCTGCCCTGCATTCGTCTGCGTCGTGCCCCCAAAATAGACCAGGTCGGGCCGCTTCTGCTTCATCTTGGTCACCAGCGACCGGTAATTCGAGGCCTTCGGGTCTATGCCTTCATACCCCAGGACTTGCAGGCCAATCTTCTTGGCGGTCTTCTGAAACATCGAGGCCACGCCCTGCCCATACAATTCGCGATCGTGCAGAATGAAAACCTTGTTGCAGTTCATCTCCTGCGCCCACTGCGCCGCGACCAACCCTTGAATGTCATCCGCCGGTACCACGCGGAAATAAGTGACTTTGCCTGAAGGGCGATACACCATCGGCTCGTTCGGCTCGCCCACGCCCGGTTTGGTCAGCCCCGGCCACGTATTGGCTGGACTGATCATCAAAAGCCCCGCCTGGTTCAGCTTGGGCATGGCGATCTTGGCCGCGCCCGAGTTGTACGTGCCGATATAGGCCATGATGTCCGGATCGGCCACCGCCTTGTCCGCGTTCGCTGCCTCGACCGCTGGGTCCCACTGCCCGCGCTCCGGCGAAGCATCGTCCCACGGCTCATAAACAATGCTAAACTCCCCCACCTTCCCCCCCACTTCCTCGATGGCCAGCTTGATCCCGTTCACCATCGTCATCGTCTGCGCGTTCGCGCTGCCCGTATGCGGTAGGCTCGAAATGATCTTAATCGTGCTGGGGCTCTGCGCCTGCGCCCCCAGCACCACCGCCGCCAACAACACTGGACCCAACATAAAAGTGCTGCATTTCATGACCCAACTCCCACAATTTCACCCGCCGGAAACGGCGACACTTTAACCTCATCAGAAAACATAAGAGTCCCATGATTTCACGAGGGATTTCAAGAGTGCGGCGTCTTTCAAGAGACCTCATTCGAAGACTTCGTTCCCGCCGCCGGGTCCCACTCCGCCACGCTTTTACTCTAGGAGCCGCCGCTGCAGGAGAGTCTGCATATCACGCCGGCCATCCGCAATAACCATGACGTAGGTCACATTCCCCGTGACCTTGTAAATGATTCGATACGGCTTAAAGAAGAGCTGGCGGTAACCACGAATGCCAAGGGCAAGCAATTCCTTCGGATGTGCTCCTCGCTCAGGAGACTCAGCCAAACCAGTCAGAACTTTCTCAATTTGTTCAAGAACGTGCTCGGTCTTGGACGGCGCATCGTGTTCAGCCACGAAGTCATAGATTTCCTGAAGATCGCGCCGTGCGGCTTCAGTCAGACGAACCGAAGAAGCCATTAGCGGCTTCTTCGCTGGGACCGCACATGCTCAGCCGCGTCCCCAAGCGGAATCGTCTTACCCTCTTCAATGTCACGGTTTCCAAGCGCCAGGATTTTGAGCAAAGCCATCGTTTCCTGGGCTTCTTCGTAGCTCTTGATGTCCTGAACGACCACTTTCGCCTCGCCGTTTTGCGTAATGATGAAAGGCCCGCGCTGTTCCGCCAAGCTACGGACTATTTCGGCCGCGTGGGCCTTAAGGTAGCTGATTGGCTTGATTCGACTCGACAATTTCATGGCGCCTGTTACTCCCAACATTATGTGACTAAATTTAGACTTAAAAAGGGCCTGATATCAAGTCGAGACCCTTTTGCCGGAAATAACCGAACTGCCGGCTCAACTCCCGAACGCTGCAAGACTTGGCAATTGCTGCAATGGGCTTCCCCGCTCAGCTACAATACCCGCGCAATTTCTGTTGAGTCCGAACACCACCCACCAAAACGCAAGGCGGTCATGCGTCTCTTTGCTTGCTTTCTGCTTCTCTTGCTTGGAAACATTTGTGCCGGCGCGGCAGTCCTCACCGAGGACGCCGCCATTGACGGCCAGTATCTGCACCTGGAAATGCGCCCGAATGAGGGCGCAACCATCCACACATTCACCCTCCTTGGAACAGGCAATGACTTCGCCGGCGAGGGAGGGCTATTGCAGGAGGGCTTCGGCGTCGCCAGCCATTACCTGCCCAACCGCCGCCTGAACGAGAAACTTGAGGCACTCGAAGAGTTCACGGAGCGCCCCGTTCTCCGCTTCACCTACGACTGCCAGGGGCCCAACATCCAGGGGCTCCATGTGGTGCGGATTATGGAGTTGATGCCCAATGAAGCATCGGTGAAGGTGGTCTGGCGCGTCGAGAACCGCGGCAAGGAGGGACAATGGGTGGCGCCCTGGGTGCGCAACGAACTCACACCCGGCGGTGCTGTGGACGAGCAGGACCGCTGGGACCTGCCCACCTTCCAGGGAATCATCCAGCCAAACAGCACCAAATGGCATCCGGCTTCACGCAATTGGTACGCCGCGACGGACCCGGCCAGGCAAGAGACCTTGTACTGCGTGTTCCACGCGGATCAGACCCACTCATTCCTCGTCCTGTGGGATGAAGAAGGTCCAAACCGCCGCGCCATTCAGACGGCGTTTGTCCCATTCATGCTCGAACCCGGCGGCGCATGGGAAACCACCTACCGGCTGAACTTTGTCCGCGGGTTGCAACATGTGGATTTCGCCACAGATGAACTCGCCGCGCAGATTGACTACGCGCCAGCCAAGCTGAGCGCACTCTTTTCCCCGGCCTCCGCCCTGCCGGGGCTCGAAATCGTGGCGCGGGTCATGGCGAAGAACGGCCGCGTCTGGCGGTTGCCCTCCAAGAAGTTTGACCTCTCTCCCACCCAGTTGGCTCGTTGCAGCTACGAGTGGAGCGCGCCCGATCCGGGGCGTTTCGATTTCCTCGCCCAGATTCAGCGGGACGGCAAAGCGCTGCAACTTGGCGCTGA
>JACPGD010000076.1 GCA_016182645.1 Candidatus Hydrogenedentota bacterium
GAAGGTGAAGGAGAAGGTGAAGGAGAAGGTGAAGGAGAAGGTGAAGGCGAAGGCGAAGGTGAAGGTGAAGGAGAAGGAGAAGGTGAAGGTGAAGGTGAAGGTGAAGGCGAAGGTGAGGGTGAGGGTGAGGGCGAAGGCGAAGGCGAAGGCGAGGGTGAAGGTGAAGGTGAAGGCGAAGGGGAAGGGGAAGGCGAGGGTGAAGGGGAAGGTGAGGGCGAAGGTGAAGGGGAAGGTGAGGGCGAAGGTGAAGGGGAAGACGGCGTTTTCAGTTGCCCGTTCCTCGGCGGAACTAGGACGGTCAAGGATTTGATAGGGGACTTGTTCCTGTTTATGTTGCTGTTGCCGGTGCTTCCTCTCGCGGGAAGAGCAGGACGGCGGTGATCACCTGCGCTCCATCAGCTCGAGATTATCCTATATCATTCAAGAAGAGCTTGCTTGTCTCCGTGTGCGCAACGCGCGGGAAGACTGGATGATCTCCGCGCACCCCCTGGCAATCGGCTCGAGGCGCATTGAGAGGAAATCGGGCCGGTCAATACAGCATTCGGCTCAATGATCAGTATCGGATCTGCTTTGTATGGACTGCAACAGGTCCCGGAAAGGTGGAAATTACCGATTACCATTGAAGGAATTATGAGTATGCGCAAAGTCCCTTATCCTCATCCAGGCGAAATCCTGTTGGAAGAGTTCCTGAAGCCGATGGGCATTTCGCAATACCGGCTGGCCATGGAAATTGGTGTGCCGCAGCGGCGCATTGGCGAAATCGTCGCTGGTAAGCGTGCCGTTACGACGGATACTGGGCTGCGTCTTTCGCGCTTCTTTGGAATGTCGGAGGGATTTTGGACTGGGCTACAATTGGACCACGACGCTGCCAATACCAAGGACACCCTCTCTGCAACCCTGGCGAAGATTAAGCCCTGGGCGCCTGAAAAGCCACGGCCACGCACGTCCGCATGAAGCAGATTTCGCGAAGAGCGGGGCGGCGGTGATCACCTGCACTCCCATCAGATGACCTCGAAGCCATTCTATATCACTCAAGAAGAGCAGGCTGGCCTCAACATACGTAGACACAACAATTCCGAGCTGTTGTGTGGACGCGCGCCCATCGTTGGCGAGTGTGCGTGACAAGAGATTCCTCGCATTCGCTCGGAATGACCAGAGAGTCGAGGATGGTCTTCCGCAGCAGGAACTGACTCCTGTGGCAACTGGGAGCTACGGGGAGCATACCCCTCGTCACTGAATGTTTACGCGGGCCCTCCGCAACAGCGTTTACCGGGAAATCCCGGTTATGTTATAGTGACTGTTCAACTTCTAGGAACTGATCCAAACATGGAATCTTGTATTCACACGGAACGCATATTGCGGTGGAACTCTGGGTTAGCCCCCTTTCCAGGTCCCATCCGGCTCACCATGTTCCCCACCAATATTTGCAATATCAAATGCCGCCATTGCTGGCAGCGCTGGGCGGACTACGACAAGACTTACAAGTCTGAGCTTAGCGATGAGCGGCTCCTGGCCTTGGTCGATGAAGCGGCTGAATTGGGCGTGGTGGACTGGTATTTTGTGGGAGGCGGCGAACCCATGGCCCGAGGGAAACTGGTCATCGCCATGTGTGAGCGCATCCGCCAACTGGGTATGAATGGGCACATCCATACGAATGGGACCTTGTTTCGACCCGGAATGCTGGAGAAACTGATTGAGATTGGCTGGCAACAGGTCCGTGTCAGTCTGGATGGGGCAGACGCGCAGACGAATGACTATATTCGCAGCGGCGGATTCGACAAGGCGGTTGCCAATATTCGGCGGCTCTCGGAACTAAAGCGGGAAAAGGACGCGCATCTCCCCGACATCGCCATTTACATGACCGCTACTACTCTCACCTGCGACAAGATCGTGGAATTCGTCGAGCTTGCACACAGCCTCGGCCCTGATGTGCATGCGGAGCTTTCCGGCCTGATCGTTCAAAGCGAAGGCAGCGCTGCCCTGGAATTGACCCCTGCGCAAGTGGAAAAGTATCCAGACTACGTTCGCGCGGGATTGAAACGAGCAAGAGAACTTGGCGTGGAAACCAACTTTGAAGATTACCTTGCAAAAGAACTGGTGCAGGACACCATGATGATGCACCAGAACAAGCACCACAAGGAGCGGTCCTTCGGCGGAACCCTTCGAGACGCCGTGTGTCACGAGCCCTGGACAAGTGCCTCACTTCTCCCCGACGGTAAGTTCGGACCCTGCTGCGCTTTCTTCGACGAGAACGCCTTGTCAATCAAAGACCACTCGCTTGCAGACGTGTGGTACGGCGCCTACATGCAAGAAGTGCGCCGGGGAATGGTCACGGGAAATCCGCCTTCCTACTGCGATCGGTGTCCCTCGAATCTCTACGTGCATAAAGAGCAAATGCGCGAGATTTACGCGGAATCCCTCGCCAAGCAGGATCGGTGGGCGGATATGAATAGCGCGGCGAAAGTCGCCTACCTGGTCAGTCGGGCCGCACGCAGTATGCGGGAAGTAGGCATGAAAGGGACCGTGGAACGCACCGCCAACTGGTTGAAGCTCCGCAGGGTACCTCGTGCCAGCTAGAAACCGGCCAGATTTTTCGACTGTGCCGTGACTGGCGGAATAATGTGCCAAGCCAATTCCGAAGGACCTCGATAGTTGTAGATTCACGGCCCGTTGTCCAAGGGGACGTCCGTCCGTTCAGAGGGTCACGACGTGGTGGTTGATTCAAAGGAAATACGCGTTATGCGCTGGCGGAATGGGGAGACCCCAGGGCCTTGGCGGCTGCTGATCTTTCCAACCTACCGCTGTAATCTCGAGTGCGGCTATTGTTCCCAAGCATTGGTGGATGATCCTCCCGAATTGCTCAAGGAAGTCCCAGACGAGCGTCTTGTGCGCCTGGTGGACGAAGCCGCCGAATTGGGGGTGAGGGAATTCTCAATCGGGGGCGGTGGGGAACCGATGCTGCGGCGCAAAGTCGTCATGGACATGATCAAACGCGTGCGCTTCCACAATATGCAAGGTACACTGCAAACTAACGGGACGGCATTTCGACCGGAAGATCTGGAAACCCTGGTGAAGATAAATTGGGACTATCTGAGCATCAGCGTAGATGGCCCCGACGCCGCGACAAACGATTCCATTCGCTACAAGGGATCCTTTAATCGACTGGCAAAACACTTGCACGTACTTAGAGACTTGAAAAGTAAGCACCACTCGCAATTTCCAACCGTCCAACTCTCCGTCGTTGTCACCTCACAGAACTCGCTCCTCCTTCCGGACATGGTGAAGTTTGGAAAAGAAATGGGAGTGCAGCGTTTGTACTTCCAGGACCTCTACGTAAGACACGAAGGCATGGATGCTTATCTTGTGCATCCCGAACATCGCCAAAAGATTCAAGAAGGGGCGGCGCGCGCAGCACGTTTGGCACAAGACTACGGCATTTATACGAACGTCGCAGAGTTTAAGAATGTACACCCTGAGGGCGCCCCCTGGCAGATTCCTGCCCCGCGCGCGGCGAATGACAACTCGTTGGCACATATAACAGAGTCTGTGTGTTTTGACCCGTGGCTGGGTTTGTCCATCGTGTCCTCCGGGAATGCAGGCCCCTGCTGCAATTTCTGGGAAGGTCATTCCACTAACATTAAGGACTGCTCTCTGAAAGATGTGTGGTTCGGCCCCTATATGACCGAAATGCGTACTCGGATGCTGGCCAATCGTCCTCCAGAACCCTGCATCGAATGTCAGGTTGAACTGATTCGGCACAACCGGGAGGTTGGCGCCAAGGTGGCTTCACTCCATGCAGAGCACCTCAGAAATCGCCGCGGCCCCGCGCAGATGGTCGCCAAGGTGCTGCACAGCATGCAGCGACACGGCATGCGCGGCGGCCTGCAGCGGGGAAAAGAGTGGCTAGCGATCCGCCGGACGCTGGCGCACAAGTAGTTGTTGTCCCGTCGTTTCCAAGTGCTGAGCGGAAGCCAAAGCGCAGCTTTTGGGACAAGTGCGTTCCCAAGTACAACTTGGGAACGAGAATTTCCCGCTCGTTCCCGCTCGTTCCCAAGTACAACTTGGGAACGCACTTGCACGAAAAGCTGTGCTTTGCGCTATCATGCCGGCATGAGATCCCGCTATCGCATGGTGGACTCCGAGGGCCTGTACTTCCTCACGAGCACCGTTGTCGAATGGCTACCGGCGTTCATTGGCAGTCGTGAGTGCGAGATACTCCTTGAATCGCTGGCCTTTTGCCGCAAGGACAAGGGCCTGCGGCTGTACGCCTATGTGATCATGGAGAATCATCTTCACCTGGTGGCCGAGGCGCCGGACCTGAGTGGCGTGGTCCAGTCGTTCAAGCGGCATACGGCGCGGGAACTCGTCCAGGCCGCGGAAACCGCGCGACGGGACTGGCTGCTGAACCAATGGTCGTACTACAAGAAGAAATACAAGCGCGAAAGCACGTATCAGGTCTGGCAGGAAGGGGTGCACCCACAACTTATCCAGGACGACGCGATGTTAACGCAGAAAATTGAGTACATCCATAACAACCCCGTGCGGCGGGGCTGGGTGGATCTTCCTGAACACTGGCGCTACTCCTCGGCTCGCAACTATTTGCTGCAAGACCACTCCGTGCTGGAGATCGACCAGTTGCCGCTCTGAGAGGAAAGACAAAGCGTAGCTTTTGGGACAAGTGCGTTCCCAAGTACAACTTGGGAACGAGCGGGACCGCATGGGGGGGCGGATGTGGATTGCTTTCATGTGGTGCGGGAGTTGCACCGGTTGGGGCATGAGGTGCGATTGTTCGGACTGGCGGAGGCGGACTCGTGGGAGCGGGGCGCGTTTGATTCCGAAGGGCTGCCGTTTCCGGCCATGCGCGTGGCCGTGGGCCGGCGGGAGTTGGGGGACGCGCCGGAACGCTTGCGGGCAGCGGTGGCCGCGTGGGGGCCGGACGTGGTGCTGGTGGGGGATGGGTTCTTCTTGAAGCCGCTGGTCATCGAGGCGCTGGCGGCGTGGCCGGTGATTGCGCGGTATTATGCGTATGAGGCGATCTGCCACCGCGACATCCTGCATTTCAAGGAGGGGGCGCCCTGTCCCCTCAACTATTTTGAAACGCCCGAAGTGTGCCGGCGCTGCGCGCTCGAGGCGATGGCGCCGATGCTGAAGCGCGGCCTGCGCACGGCCTGGGTGGATGAGTATTTGGCGGCGCGCGCCTATGCGCCGGAATACTATGTCCGGGCCGCACAGGCGCTCGAGCGCGTCCGCGCCTTCGTGGTCTACAACGAACTTATGGCCGCTCAATTGCGGCGCTTCCCCGGAAAAGCGATTATCGCCCCCGGCGGCGTGGATCTGGAGACCTTCGGGGAGTCTGGAGTCTGGAGTCTGGAGTCTGGAGGTCCGGAACTGAGAACTCAGAACTCAGAACCCAGTACTAGTCCCCACTCGCAACCCGTTATCCTCATGTCCGGCCGGGCGGAGGACCCGGTGAAGGGGGCGGAGGTCTTGCTCTATGCAGGCCGGCGCTTGGCGGAGAAGCGCGATGACTTTCTGATTAAGATCACGATGCCGCTGGACACGCCGCGGACCCCCTGGTTTGAGCCGGTGGGCTGGCAACTGCACAGCGAGATGCAACGGCTGTATGCGGAAGCGGCGGTGTGTGTCGTGCCGAGTTTGTGGGACGAGCCGTTTGGCATGGTCGCGGTCGAAGCGATGGCCGCGGGGTGTCCCGTCTGCGCGAGCAGGGTAGGCGGGTTGCAGCATATTGTCGAACATGGCCGCACCGGCTTCCTCTTCGAGCGTGGCAACAGCGCGGAATTGGCGCAACAATTGGCCCAGCTCCTCGACGATCCGGCCCTCCGTCACGAGATGGGCCGTGCCGCCCGCGCGCGTGTCGAGCAGGAATATAGCTGGGCCCGCGTCGTGAGCAGATACTACCTGCCATTGCTGGAAAGGATAGGGGATGAATGAGGCCCTTGAATGGCCGCTATCGACAAGGAATTGTGGATGCACGTGAGGACCACGAAGCGGTCAAATCTGTCCGCTTCGGGGACAGTTGCGCCGAAGGCGCCGCTTCCTCCGGGCAAGGTCCGGGAGGAAGCGTAGTGCCTTAAGAATCGGAAGCGGCAAGGAACAAAAAGAAGTTCTCGAATGAATGGACGCAAGAAATTGTCCTCCACCCAATCCCAGGAACCTTGGCATGGCTCTAGAATCACCTTCCGGCGAGCGTCCCGTTAGCCCGGGCTTGGCTTGGCCTGTCTTCGCGCTGGTGTTGTTCTTCTTCTTCGTTTCCGGCGCGTGCGGGCTGCTGTACCAGGTCGTGTGGACGCGCAAGTTGGTGCTGCTGTTCGGCACGACGGCTTACGCGGTGAGCACGGTCTTGTCGATCTTTTTTCTCGGGCTGGGCTTCGGGAGTCTGTGGGGCGGGCGTTTGGCGGACCGCACAACCCGGCCGCTGCGGCTTTATGGCCTCTTCGAGATCATCGTCGGGCTGTGGGCGCTGTTGTTTATCCTGACGGTGTCGTATGGGGAAGGCGCGGTAGTTGCCGTCTTGAAGATCTTCGATTGGTCGCGCGGCGCGGCCATCGGTCTGCGTGCGCTGCTGGCCCTGGTGCTCTTGCTCGCGCCCGTGGCGCTGATGGGGGCGACGCTGCCGTTGTTGTCGAAGTTCGTAACGCGGCAACCGCGCGTGCG
>JACPGD010000456.1 GCA_016182645.1 Candidatus Hydrogenedentota bacterium
CGCAAGACGATCATCGAGTTGCTCCTGGCCAACCACCCCGACGACTGCCTCTACTGCATCCGCAACAGCAACTGCAGCCTGCGCGAAATGTCCGCCGAACTTGGCGTGCGCGAACGGCGGCTTCGCGGCGCCCAGCGTCACTTCCGCGAAGACACCGCCTCTCCGTCCATCGAGCGCGAGCAGAGCAAGTGCATCCTTTGCGGGAAGTGCGTGCGCGTGTGCGAGGAGATACAGAGTGTCGCCGCGATCGATTTTGTGGGCCGCGGCAGCCAGACGCGCATCGCTACGGCCTTCGACCAGGGCATGAACGTTTCAAGTTGCGTCTTTTGCGGCCAGTGCATCGCCGTCTGTCCCACGGGCGCCTTGCGCGAGCAGAGCCACATCAAGGAGGTCATGCACGCGCTGGCGAACCCGCGGATCAAAACCGTGATCCAGCACGCGCCCAGTGTGTCGGTCACTTTGGGCGAGGAATTCGGCCTCAAGCCCGGCGCCGACGTGGCGGGGGTCATGACGGCCGCCTTGAAGTGGCTGGGCTTCGACTATGTCTTCGATACGGGCTACGGCGCCGATCTCACGGTCATGGAGGAAGCCACGGAATTGATCCACCGTATTCAGAACGGCGGGCCGCTACCCCTGCTCACCAGTTGCTGCCCCGGCTGGGTCAAGTTCGTGGAGCAGTCGCACGCAGACTTTCTACCCAACGTGTCCTCCTGCCGCAGTCCGCAGCAGATGCTCGGCTCGATCGTCAAAACCTACTTCGCCGATCGCGAAGGCATCGTGCCGCGGGACATCTTCAGCGTGTCGATCATGCCGTGCACTGCCAAGAAGTTTGAAGCGGCCCGCCCGGAACTCATGCGCGACGGCCTCCCCAATGTGGACGCCGTGCTTACCACGCGCGAACTGGCGCGCATGATCCGCCTGCATCACCTTGACCTCAACGCGCTCGCGCCCGAACACGGCGACGCACCCTTCGGTGATCGCAGCACGGCCGCCAAGCTGTTCGGCGCCACCGGCGGCGTCATGGAGGCGGCCCTGCGGACGGCCTACCGCCTGGTGGTGGGCGAGGACATGAAATCGCTCAAAGTCGAAGCGGTCCGCGGTCTGAAAGGGACCAAGGAAATGCGCCTGAGGATCGGCGATCTCGAAGTGGGTGTCGCTGTCACGAGCGGTCTCGCCAATGCGGCCAGACTTCTCCAGCAGATCCGTGAGGGGCGCAGCGACCTCCACTTCATTGAGGTCATGGCCTGCCCCGGCGGCTGCATCAGCGGCGGCGGTCAGCCACTCGCCGCCGACCCGGCCGCACTTCGGAAACGCATGCAGGCGCTCTACCAGATCGATGGGGAAGAGCCGCTGCGTACCGCGCACGCGAATCCGGCGATTCAGTCGCTCTACGACGAGTTTCTGGGCGCGCCGCTGGGGGAGAAGAGCCATGAATTGCTGCACACCCACTATGCGGAGAGGCTGGTCTTGATCTAAGAACAAGAGGGACAGCAGGGACTAAGAGGACAGCAGTAACATGCAGAAGAAAGCCAACCCAAAAACGATTTTACTGGCGGATGACGACTACGACTTTCGCTTGCAGCAGCGTCTGCAACTTGAGGCCGCCGGCTTCCGCGTCCGCGAAGCCGAAAGCCGGAAGAAGGCCTGTGAGTTGCTCGCCTCTACCACCTTTGATCTAGCCCTCGTCGATCTCATGATGGAAGAAATGGACGCCGGCTTCAGTCTGTGTCATGAAATCAAGGCCCGGTGTCCGGACACGCCCATCATCATGGTCACGGGTGTCGCGCGCGAAACAGGCCTCGAATTCGGCGTCTCGACCGAGGAAGAGCGCACGTGGATCAAAGCGGACGCCCTCCTGGCGAAACCGATCCGTTTCGAGCAAATGCTGCGCGAAATTGCCCGCCTCCTCAAGGAATAGTCCCGTGAACACGACCGATCCACGTCCAGAAACAAATGCACCCGGCGCCCGCCACAGCATGGTCCGCTTCGAGTTCCTTTCGGTGCTCGCTCACGAACTCAAAGCCCCGATCAACGCCGTCGAAGGCTATCTCAACCTCATGCGCGACGGTGCGCTTCAGGGCAATGAGCCGCTCCAGCGCGAGGTCCTCGAACGCTGCTCCGAGCGGATTTGCGGCATGCGCAAACTCATCGTCGATCTGCTCGATCTGACCCGCATCGAATCCGGCCAGCGCGCGCGCCTCCTGACCGCCGTCGATCTCGCCGCGCTCGCGCGCGAAGCCCTCGAGACCGCCCGCGGCGAAGCGGACCCGCGCGGGATCCGGCTCGAGTTGAGCACACCGGAGCCACTGCTCATCACCGGCGACCGGAGCGAACTCGAGATCATGCTCAACAACCTGATTTCAAACGCCGTCAAGTACAACCGCGACGGCGGCGCCGTGACCATCACGCTCCAGCGCCGCAAGCATAAGATCGTTCTCCAGGTTACCGACACGGGCATCGGCATGAGCCGGGAAGAAGCGGCCCGCCTGTTCAAAGAGTTCGTCCGTGTCAAGAACGAAAAGACCCAGCACATCCTCGGCAGCGGGCTCGGGCTTTCCATCCTCAAGAAACTCGCCCTGCTCTACGACGGCGCGATTTGCGTCGAGAGCGAGCCGGACCGCGGCAGCACTTTCACCATCACCTTGCGCGGCCCCACCCGCGGCCGGCGCCGTTCCCGCGGTTGCGCCCGCCCCTGCGCGGATGCTGCCGGCGTCTGGCGGAGCGCCGGAACCAAATAGCGCCCGATGAGCACATTCAGTACGACAGATTTCGTCCTGCTTGGCCTCTATGCCCTCCTCCTTGTTCTCTTGGGCGCGAGCGGCTACCGGCGCGGCGATTCCCCCCGCGGCTATTTCCTGGGCGGCCGGCGCGCGGGCTGGTTCACGGTGGGAGTCTCCATGGTGGTCAGCCTCGCGAGCAGCCTCGGCTTCGTCGCGGTGCCGGCCGCCGCGCATCAGTCAGGTGTGATCATGCTTTGGAGCCTGCTCGCGCTGCCGCTGGTCTATCCGCTGATCACCCGCGTCTTCATCCCCTTTTACCAGCGGCTCGATGTTCTCACCGCCTACGAGTATCTTGAACGGCGCTTCGACCGGCGCGTCCGCTGCTTCGCGAGCGGCCTCTTCATTGCCTGGCGTCTCACCTGGATGGCCGCCATTCTTTACGTGCCCGCCATGGCCCTCGATGTTGTCTCGGGCGGCGCGCTCCGGATCCCCGTCAGCGTCCTTGCTCTCGCGGCCATCGCCACCACGTATACGCTCCTCGGCGGCATGCGCGGCATCTTCTGGGCCGACGCCGCCCAGGGCGTCCTTATGTATGGCAGCATCCTCGCCGTCATTGCCGCCATCACCCACAGCCAGCCCGGCGGCCTCGACGCCCTGTGGACCCTTGCCGCGGACAGATTGCAGCCCTTTGCCGCCGCCCCCGGCTGGGCTGACGCTACGTGGATCGAGCGCCTGCACTATTACCTCTACACCGATTTCACCGCGCTGGCCATCATCGTCAGTTTCACTGTCGGCAAACTTGGCAACTATGGCGCGGATCAACTCATGATCCAGCGCTACCTCAGCGCGCGTTCGGAAAGCGCCGCCCGCCGCGGTTTCCTCTTCAACTGCGTCCTTTTCGCCGTGTTCTTCACCCTCATGACCGCGGCCGGCCTCGCCCTCGCCGTCTTCAGCGCCCAGGCCAGCTTCCCCACCGGCCTTAAGGCCGATGCCGTCTTCCCCCACTACGTTGCCCATCACGCGCCGCGCGGTCTCGCCGGCCTCATGATGGCCGGCCTCATCGCCGCCGCCCTGTCGAGCTTCGACTCCGGCATCCACGCCTGCGCGACCGCCCTCGCCACCGATTTTGGAATGCGGAATGCGGAGGCTGGGCGCACCGTGGGGGGGGAATTCAGAGGCGAGAATACAAAACCCAGGACTGGATCTTCGCAAACTACCTTGGGAGTCCGTTTGATGACTCTTGCATTCGGCGTACTTGCCGCTGTCCTCGGTTGTTTCATCGGCCATATGGGGGACGTCTTTGAAATTGCCCTGCGCCTCGTCAATAGCTTTATCGGCCCGCTGCTTGCGCTCTTTCTGCTGGCACTGTTCACCCGGCACGCGACCGCCCGCGGCGTCCTCCTTGGCAGCAGCCTGGGCGCCGCCTTCACCGCGCTCCTCGTCCTTGCTGGACCGCTCAGCGTGGCCGGGGTTTCCAGCCCCGTTCCCTCTTTGCGCCTTCTCCTCAACGCCCTCGATATTGGCTTCCTCTGGGTCGCGCCCGCTGGACTCTTGTTCAGCCTCGCCGCTGGCTATACCGCCAGCCTGTTCTTCACGCCCGACCCTGGGGCGCAATGCTGGACGCTGCGCGCTCTGCTCCCGGGTAGCGGGGGGGTGCCACACCCCCCGCGCGGGGATTCGCGCGCAACGTTGTCGGGGGTGTGGCAACCTCCGAGTTCTCATGTGTAATTCGTCATCGTGAATTGCAACTATTCCAGAAAGTCAACCCATGGACCCGCACCCCAACAAAGCCTTCACTCTTATCGAACTCTTGATTGTCATCGCGATCATGGGCCTGCTGGCAGCCCTGCTATTCCCGGCCTTGACACGCGCGCGCGAAGCGGCACGCCGCGCCTCCTGCGCGAACAACCTGCGGCAGATGGGCCTCGCCTTTACCATGTATGCTGCGGAAGCGCCCGGCGAGCGCTATCCCATGAAGCTCTACAACAAAGGCCCCTGGTCGCGCGCGCTTACCTGGCACGGGCCGGGGATCTATCCCGAGTACGTGACGGATTACAAAGTCACCCTGTGCCCTGCCGACGCTTCGACTGTCTCGAAGCCGATGAAGGAACAGATTGCGGACATCTTGCGTGGGACATTGCAGGCCACACCCGTGTACCGCCGCGGCGACCTGAATGGCGACGGTCTTTACGACGGGAAGGACGTGGCCATTTGGATTTGTGCGCCACGTTCTTATGCCTACACCGCCTGGGCGGTAACGTCCAACGAAGAACTGGCTGCGGTGGTTGCTTCTATTGAACGTTTTAAGGATCTCAATTTCGGCCCCAACGGGCTGCCGCCCTACCCCTGGGCTGATGACGACGTCCCGGCGGATCAAGGACCCGTCACGTACAATGGCATCACCATCACGCCCGCCGGTTCCGCGGGTGGCGACGCCGTCCTGCGCCTGCGTGAAGGCATCGAGCGGTTCTTCACCACCGATCTCAACAACCCCGCCGCGGGCGCGACCGCCAGCGCGCAACTCCCGGTGATGTGGGACTTCTTCGCGTCTCGCGCTACGGGCCTTGGCGCCACACCCGGTTTCCTGGGCCAGGGTGTGCTCAAGTTTAACCACGTGCCCGGCGGCTCGAACGTGTTGTATTTTGATGGTCACGCCGAGTTTCAGCGCTACGACGAGGAGAGGTTCCCCATGAGTGCCTGGCTGGCGGGCTATTTCGGCGACGTGGCCTACGGCGGCGGACACTGACACGCCGGGAACGCGGACATCCTTGTACGGGGCCTAATCGGACCGGTCGGACCGGTCAGACGGGTCAGACAGATTCCTCCGGAACGCCTCGCAATTGTTCCAAGCGTGCCCGGAGTGCGTCCGGCAGCGGGACCGCCTTTTCCTCCGCATAATTCACGCACACGACCACGCTATGCGCGTCCGCCATCACGATGTCCTCCCCCTGCAAGAAGAACGCATGCTCCAGATGAAAGCTCCTCTCCCCGATCTGGCTTACCCGGGTACCAATCTCCAATACCGCCGGGTAACGCACCTGTTTCCGGAAATTACACCCCACCGAAACCAGCGCGACACCGTGCTTGTCCCCCTGGAGCAACTTCAACTCCAGGGTTTCAAACAAATGAATGCGCGCGCACTCCAGGTAGGTGAAATACCGCGCGTTGTTCACGTGTCCCATGGCATCCATGTCCGACCAGCGCACCTCCACCGCCTCCCACAAGGGAAACTCAGACCGTTTCACGACAAACCTTCCTTTCTACCCCCCATGACTTCGCAGGCACAGCGTACCCGCAACCCCGTTCAGTCTGCGAATAATGCTCAAGCAGGTTGACAATATCCAGAATTTATGTGATGATTGAGGTAACTCTAACCGCGGGTTCGGGCTGATGCCCGCAGTTTGGACGTTTTATGGCTTTTGCTATTGGAGAAACCGGGGCCGGGCTGGCCGCGGCTCGCAACAGCGCGTTTACTTTCGCTCGTGCGCGGAACGTGGGGGAGAGTGCCGTGCTCTCGAGTGCGCTGCCCAGTTCCACTCGTCCTGAACCAGCCCAGTCTCTTGGCTTCGGCGAGAACACTCTTTCCCCCTCTGGCGCCGCCCTGGTGACGATCCGCACGACCTTCCGCTCGGCCCAGAATCTCGTACCGTCTTTGGAAGAATTACGGGACGAACTCCGGGCCAGGCGCGCCGAGCAATACGCCCAACAGCAGGAACGCAACCAGAAGCTCGAGCCGCGACAACCCCCGCTGGGTCAAGCCGACTCGGGCCGGGCGCCGAGCGCACAATCTCAACGTGCGCCGGAATTGGTGGGCATCGCGGCTGCGTTCCGCCGTGAGACCTCCGAGCCTGCGCAATTCAGGTTTCTTTCCCAACCGGAAGCGCTTGGGGCCACGTTCAATGCCACCTCGGCACCGGCGGAGACACCGGTTTCGCCCGCGCCTCGGGACACCGTCACGATCAATTTGCTCAACCTGCTCATCTGACCGCCCGGTTCGTCTGCTGGATTCAAAACATTGCACGCATGATGGCTGAACGAGTTGACTTGGAACAGTTTTTTCGTGTGGGTACCGTTGTCATGGTGCACACTCAGCCGCATCGGCGCGACAGCCCGCGCTTTCGCAGCACGCTTCGGGGCTGGCGCCTGCAGCAGCATCTGATCCTCGATCGGCCGCGTGACAACAACGGCGCCTACGCCGTATTGGAGGAGCGGAGTCCCTGCGTCATCCGTTACCTCCGCGATGGCAAGGCCTGTGCGTTTGAATCTCAGATTCTGAGCTGGGAAAAGCATCGCAGCAGCCCATATCTTCGCATCCGATGGCCTCACGATCTGACTTTTTCCACCTTCCGCAAGCATGAGCGTGTTCCACTCAAACTGGCCTGCACCGTCGTGCGTCAAGATGGTTTGAAGACCACGGAAGAATTATGGGACCTCAGCGCGGCCGGCTGCCGGCTGTTCTC
>JACPGD010000464.1 GCA_016182645.1 Candidatus Hydrogenedentota bacterium
GCCTCCAGACTGGGATGAACACCATATGCTTACACACCCGTCAAGCGGCATAAAAGAGATTTATTTGGTTCCGGCTACGCCGGGTTAGGAATTAAGAATTAGGAATGAGGAATGAGGGGGGCGGGAAGAATTGACGGCACGGGGCTGAGAAAGAAAAGGACACTGCAATGAAGGCATTTACGACGTTGACAGGGATTGTGGCGCCGCTGGAGGCGCTGAATGTGGATACGGACCAGATTATTCCGAAGCAGTTCCTGAAGCGCATCGAGCGGACGGGCTATGAGGACATGCTCTTCTATGACTGGCGCTACCTGGATGATGGGAAGACGCCGAATTCTGAGTTTGAGCTGAACCAACCGCGTTACCGTGGCGCCAGCATCCTGCTGACGAAGGACAATTTCGGCTGCGGCTCCTCGCGCGAGCATGCGCCGTGGGCGCTGGAAAATTATGGGATCCGCTGCGTCCTGGCGCCAAGTTATGCCGATATTTTTTACAACAATTGCTTTAACAACGGCATGCTGCCCATTGTGCTGCCGCACGAGACTATTGAAACGCTGTTTGTGGAGGTGCGGGCGCAGGAGGGGTACACCTTGGTCGTGGACTTGCCGTCGCAGACGATTACGAAGCCCAATGGGGAGAAGATTCCGTTCGAGATTCAGCCGTTCCTGAAGGAGCGCCTGTTGAATGGCTGGGATCAGATCGGGCTGACGCTGCGGTTCGAGGACAAGATCGCGCAATACGAGCGGGAGCACGCTACGGTGTAGGGCGGGGAGGGAGACCTTCGGTTGAGCGGCGTGGCGCGGTCAGGAGACCGGCCACAGCAGAGGAGATCGGCCACAGCAGAGGAGATCGGGCCACAGCAGAGGAAGTAGGGGGCGCCCACAGCGGGGCGCCCCTAGTGAAAGGTGAGAGTTGAGCCGGATCACTTGCCGCTCTTGATCTTCATGTCCTTGGCCAGAACCGCGCCGTCTTTCTTGTTCACTAGTTTGCAGATGGCGTAGTCCGGCTCGAGTTGGGTGACGGCGATCTTGGCGATGGGGTTCTGGCGGTGGGCGATGACTCGGCCGTTGGCGGTGATCGGCTCGCCCTCTTCGACTACCGTGAATTCCTGACCTTCTGCGACGCCATGTTTCGCGCCGAGGCTGATGATAATCGCGTCATCGGCGGAGGCCTCGGCGATGACACCCTTGAGTTCACGGTTTGCCGTCAGTTTTTCCAGGAGCTCCTGCGTTAGCTTGTCCACGACATCCAGCGGCTTGTCCTCATCCACTTTGGCCGAACTCTGGAAGACAATCCGGGTTGACTCGGTGTCGACCGCGCGCAGATAGATCATCTTGTCTGGTCCCGCGCTGCCGAAATTGATAAAGCCAAACGTGCCCGCGCTCAGGACCTGGCCCAGTCGCTTCTGCGTGTCGGCGCTGGCGATTTCGGAGGTGCCCAGGTTCAATTCCTGCAAGAGTTGATCGAGCATCTGGCGCTCGACCACGCTCACGCGTGATCGAGCATCTGGCGCTCGACCACGCTCACGCGCCCATCTGCCTGGAGGCGCGTCTCGAGTTCGCGTTGCACCACCACATCGGTACCGGCACGTTCAAAGAACACCGGCGTCTGGTCACTTGAGGGCAGGAAAGCCACCACCAGCGGCCGGCTCGACCAGTCATCGATAGGCTGGGTGGCGTTCTGCTTCATTTCCTTGAAGCGCTGGCTCAGCGTGGCGATTTGTTCCTGGATTAGCTTCTTCTTTTCGAGGTCGTTCGCCCGGCTAAGCTCCCGCTGCACCTGCTGCAGCATTGCCGTCACCAACTGATCGTTCTTGCCGCGTTCTGAGGCTTTTTCCAGCAGTTCCTGCGCCTTTTGCAATGATTCCGGGTCCCCCTTCGCGCGGTGGACCGAGCCTTCATTGCTCAGGGCCACCACATTCAGTGGATCGAGCGCGACCGCGTTCTGATAGCTCTTCACCGCCGCGTCCGGGTTGCCCGTGGCTTGCTCCAAGCGCCCCTGAGCATTCAACGCATCTGATTGCTTCCATTCCTCCGCGGGTTGCGCGGCCGCGCTGCCCAGGGCCTGCTTCGCCTCGTCAAATTTGCCCTGCTCCCTCAGCGCCTGGCCCTTCACCGTGGCGGCATAGGGATCCCCGGCGGCTTGGTCGGCCAACTCGACGGCCTTGTCCAAATCGCCCCGCTCTTTGGCCACCACGGCCAGCCCCGTCTTCGAGTCGATCTGGGTGAATTCCTTCTCGGCTTCGTCCAGTTTGCCTTCGCCCGCCAGGATATAGCCTTTCAGTTCCGTGGCCTCTTGAGTGACTGCCGGGTCTTTCGCCGACTCGGTGGCCACCTGGACGGCCATTTCCGCATCTTCCTGCTTCCGGTACAGCGTTTCCGCTAGTTCCTTCAACACGTCGGCCTTCGACTTGCCCCCACCCCGAATCACGCGTTCGATCAGGAGGTCTTTGCTGGGGTGGACAAAGAGCGTCATCGGCAACACGTCGATAGCTGTCAGCCAATCTGGATTCTGGAGATTAGTCGTGTCGATGATGAAATACTGGATGTCCAGGGCGTCGGCAAACTTCTTGAGGGCGGCCTCGTCCTCTTTCATTCCCAAGGCAATGATCTTCACCCTGTCCTTGCCGTAGTTGAGGTGAAGGTAGCGAAGCTTAAGGGCTACTTCCTCCCCGGTGGATACGGAGAAAAAGTGAACGATGACAACATAGGGTTCCTGTTCAATCAACTCATTGATGTTGACTTGGTTCCCGTTAATGTCCGTGGCCATGATGACCGGCGCGGTCCCGCCATTGACGAATTCGGCCGCCTGCACCGTTGTCGTCCAACCTACCACGAGCATAGGTACGGCGACCGCCAGACAATATCTCCACATGATCCATCCTCCCCTTCCAAGGTCATTCTTGGGTTAATTGGGTGCAGCCATGCCAGACTTGGCGCAATTATACCATCCTTTTGGGAGGGAATAATGAAAAAAGCTCAACTGCCTGCCTTCAGAACGATATATTGCTTCTCCCATTGCCCGTCCGCCCTACGGCGAGGTTCAAAGTCTTCACCGGTGAACCCTGGAGCTTCAACGCTCGCGCTCACTTGTTGCGCATCGCCTGCAAACTTCACAGTAGCGTCACCCGTGCTGCTGATGTCGACAGAAATGGGACTCCCCCCGGCTGGGTCCGTAACTTGAACTTTCCCTTCCGTGATCGCTCTGATCTTCTTATCGTCCGCAAATTTGTTAAAGATATCATGGGGATCCACAACTCCGCCTTCCGCCTCTACCCATTCATCATAGTTTTCAGGGCTGGTGGCGCCATAAACCGTGAACAAAATGGTGTTTTCGGGAGTGATCAACGTGGGGGATACATTGCCAGAATTGGACTTTCCAGTTCCCGGTGGTGTCGTACTGGTGCCACCACCTAGCCCCTTCACTAGCGCCACCGCTGCGACGAGGAGCACCACAAAAACCCCGCCCGCGCCAATCATCGCCAGCTTACGAACGGGCGGAGCGGCTGGCACAGTCGGGGCTGCGGGGGCGGCCGTCGTGGCGGGAGCGGCTGACGTGGCGGGAGCACCGGAGACGTGGGTACCCCCAGTTGCAGCGGCACCCGCCGGGGCGGGGCCGGTCTTGGTGGCGTCCGGGGCCCCAGTCGAGACCAATGTTGGCGCGTCGCCGGGTTTGGTGGCGGTGGTGGCGCCGGCGACCACCGTTGCGTCCGCGGGTGGCTTGCCGACGACGGTGAAGCCCGCATCGATTATCCTGCCCTCGAGGATGGCCGGGTCTGGGTTGTCTTTCAGGCTTTCGCGCAGCGCCGCGGCCATGGCGCGCCCATCCTTATAACGCTGGGCCGGCCGTTTGGCGAGCGCTTTCATGATGACTTTGCTCAGTTCGTCTGGAATCGTCAGATTGAATTCGTGGGGCGGGGTCGGGTCGGTCTTGATGACATGGTGCATGACCGTGCTGAGCGCTTCGCCCGTGAACGGCTTCTCGCCGGTGAGCATCTCGTAGAGGATATTGGCGACGGAGAAGAGGTCGGAGCGGCCGTCGAGCTTCTGGCCCATGAACTGTTCCGGGCTCATGTAGTGCGGGGTGCCGATCAGGGCGCCTTCCTGGGTCAGGTTGGAATCGCTGACGTGGGCGATGCCGAAATCGGCGATCTTAATCTCGCCCCCTTTCACTGTCATGATGTTCGCCGGCTTGATGTCGCGATGGACGATGCCGTTGTCATGGGCGACGGCCAGCGCCTCGCATAGGGTGGCCCCGATTTCGACAATCTGGGTGACATCCAGCTTCTTCTTCGCATCGATGAGATCGCGCAGGTTGCCGCCTTCGAGAAACTCCATCGCGATGTAGGCAATGCCGTCCTCTTCGTCGGCGTCGTAGATGGTGATGATATTGGGGTGGTTGAGCGCGCCCGCGGCCTGGGCCTCGCGCAGGAAACGCACCATCATTTCGTCGGCCATGCCGGTGGATTCCATGACGTCGCGCCGGGCCGTCTTGATGGCGACGCGGCGGCCAATATTGGGATCGCGTCCTTCGTAGACGACGCCCATGGCGCCTTTGCCCAGTTCCGCGACGACTTCGTAGCGCCCCAGTTTCTTCGGTGGTGGATAATCCGGCACGGTCCAGTCCCCTTACTGCTTTTTCGCCGACAACTGCTCGATGAACTTCTTCACTTCCTGCGAATCCGGCGGGCGTGGTTCCAGCTTCAGGTAACGTTCCAATTCCGCGATCGCCTCCTGGACTTTTCCACTGCCAGCCAATGTCAAGGCGAGGTTATAGCGCGCTTTGGCATAGTTTGCGTCTAACTCCAGTGCTTTCTCAAACTCGGCGAGCGCTTCCGCGCCGCGATCCGACTGACGGTAGGCTTCCCCCAAATCATTGTGGGACTGCGGCAGCTCCGGAGCGAGCCGGGCGGCTTCCTCGAAGAGCGGCACCGCTTCCTGCACGCGCTTTGCCCGTAAGAGCAGCCGCCCCAGGTTGCGCTTGACTTCGATGGCTTCCGGTTTGAGGGTTCCCGCTTTGCGATAGGCCTGTTCCGCCGCCTCCAA
>JACPGD010000467.1 GCA_016182645.1 Candidatus Hydrogenedentota bacterium
CCAGGAGATGAGGTCGTGCTGATCCGGCGCGGCGAGGTACCGGGGCGGGACGAACTCGAGGCGCTCATGGCGGCGCGGCACACGCCCGGGGTCCACGCCATCTTGCAGCGCGCGACGGTCGGCATCGCCGGTGTCGGCGGCCTGGGCACCGCCGTTGCCGTCGCCTTGGCGAGGAGCGGTGTCGGCAGACTCATCCTGGCCGACTTCGATGTCGTCGAGCCGAGCAATCTCAACCGCCAGCAATTCTTTGTGGATCAACTCGGCCTCCCGAAGGCCGAAGCCATGGCCGCCAATCTCGCCCGCATCAACCCCTACGTCTATGTCGACACGCACCAAGTTCGGCTCACCCCCGAAAACATCCCTGCCCTTTTCGGCAGAGTCGACGTCATGGTTGAGGCCTTCGACGCCGCCGACCAGAAAGCCATGCTCGTCGAAACCTTTTGCAAAGCCCGCCCCAAAATCCCCCTGGTCGCCGCCACCGGCCTCGCCGGCCATATGCCGAGCAACACCATCCGGACCCAGAAGCTCGGCTGTAACCTCTACATCGTCGGCGACCAAACCACCGCCGCCCAGCCCGGCACCGGCCTCATGGCCCCCCGCGTCGGCGTCGCCGCTCACCACCAGGCCAACGCCGTGCTGCGCCTGCTGCTCGGCGAAGACCCGGTAGGATGACCGCCGCCGTCTTCCTCCGCCGTTGCCAGCCTCCCGTGCCAAATTCCGTTCGAGCCGAGAGTCACTTTGGCCCTTGCGTCCTCTTGCTGTGGCGGGGTCTCCCTTGCTGTGGCGGGGTCTCCCTTGCTGTGGCGGGGTCTCCCTTGCTGTGGCGGGGTCTCCCTTGCTGTGGCGGGGTCTCCTGACCCCGCCACGGCAGGAGGTGTTGTTTCTTGTTCTGCCTGGTTCCTTTGTTTTCGCGCCGGTTTTCTGTGAACGCGTTTGTGCAATATGCCGAAAGTATAAAACCACTTTGATATAGGCAAAATGTGGTTTTTGTGGTAAGATTGGGGACATGGCCGCAGGAGGGGATGTCATGGCGCCTGACGCAGCCCAAAGACTTGACTCAAGAACTATCCGTTGCCCCGTGCAATACTGCCTTGTCTGGCGAGCCCAGTCCGTGTCGACACGCGTTCGGGCGGCACGTGCCCAACAGAGTGTAAGATCAGGGCATACCCTCCTTCTTTTATTCGCAGGTGTTGTTCTCACTCTAACGTCTCATGTATTTGGACAAGTCCAGCAGCTACCGATAATCGGCAGTATTGGCGGCGAGATTTGGAGTGCGACGGTGGGCGAGGGGTATGCCGCGGTTGTCGAAGGACGGCTAATTCGCGTCCTCGATATTTCCAATCCTGCCAATCCTGTTCCTGTGGGATCCTTGCCGCACGTGGCTGATGCCAAAGTGCTTTGGGACGGCCCATTCCTTTATGCGAGGTCAGGTTCCGCGCTAAAGGTCTTCGAAGCTGGTATTCCGAACACTCCGGTAGAGGTGGCCACCCTGACCGCCATAAGTGGATTCGGCGGCGAACTCGAAATCATGGATGGCTTCCTCTATGGGTCTGGTACGATTATTGACGTTCGCGATCCATTCCATCCCGTGGCCGCTGGTTTCATGACCAGTTCGGTTGACGACATCGATGTAGATGGCCGATTTGCGTATGCGATAAGCGATGGCGGTCTAAAGATTGTCGATATCAGCGACCCTGGGAGTGCCTTCGTGGTTTCCTCTCTTCCAAGAAGTGCTTTTAGCAACCAGACTACGACAAGTGTATGCAAACTGGATTCTCTGCTCTTTGTAGGATCTTACGGGGGACTGCTCCACGTCGTGGATGTTTCCAATGCATCAAGCCCGGTTATTATTAGCTCGACGGACGTTGGCTCTTATTTCTTTTATGACTTGGTGACATTGGGCGATTACCTCTACGGTGCTGATCCGAGCGCTGGTATTGTGGTGGCTGATATCTCTTTTCCTGGAACTCCTACCTGGATTTCAAATATTGGTACGCCGGGCGAGGCTGTTCAGTTGTCACTCCTCGGCAGCACTTTATATCTCACGGACGTTGCAGGCGGCCTCAGGCTCTACGATCTTGCCAATCCGGCCTTGCCCGTCCTCCTAGGAAGCTACGTTCCCACCGCCTCTAACCGCCAGTCAGCCGCAACGCCGGTAGCGCACTCCGGCCAAAACGTCTTCTGTGTGTGGGCGGATGGTGATAGCGACGCCCGATTCAGCAGCATAAGCATCGCGGATCCCGTACAACCGGTGGAAGTTGGCTCTGTCCCAGTTCCCGGAAATGTCAGCCAGTTTATTCCTAGCAATTTGGTTGTGCAAGGAACATCCGCCTATGCGGCGAATATGGCCGGTTTTTCTGTATGGGATATCAGTGATCCTGATTCCCCACAGGAGGTTGGCAGTATTGGGCCAAGCGGATACGACTTGGTGGTGCAGGGCAACTATGCTTACGTGGTCAGCAGTTCCCTTGGTCCATTCGCCATCTTGGACATCCATGATCCATTAGACATCACGGTGGTGTCGGTCCTCAATGTGAATGGAGCGCCCGGAGTCGCTGTTCATGACGAGTATGCCTACATGGGCGGTGTGTCAACCTTTCCCTTTTCCGTTATCGACGTTAGCGATCCTCAGCAGCCGACTGTCGTGGGAACAATTAGTACAGTAAATGCGGCGTCAGACGTGGCCGTTTCTGGTGGCTTCGCTTATGTTGTGGAGTACAACACCAACAGGTTTTGGGTCATTGATGTATCAAATCCTTCCAATCCGTTGCATGCAGCAGAGCTTTCACAGGCAGCAGGATATAATGCGCAAATTGTGGCTGCTGATCGATACGCGTACGTTGCAGGCAGCCCATTCAGCGTTATCGATATCACCAATCCTACCAGTCCGCAGGTTGTTGCAACCACACAAACGGGTGTCGGAAATGTTGCAATTGGCCGCCATGCTTTTGTTTCAGACCGTTTCGGCATTTCTGTTATCGCCATCCCGCCTCCCGCGCCGCTCGTCGATCCCCTCCCCCGCTACATCAATGCCGACGCGATCCTCCTCATGGGCACGGCGGATCCCGGCAGCTTCGTGACCATCGGCGGCGGGTTGACGCCGGTGTTTCAGCAGTTGGCGCCTGGGGCGGTGGATTTTTCTATTGTGGTGCCGCTGAAGCAGGAAGCGGTGAATACGCTGTCGGTGACGACGATGGACGGCTATGGGCTGGTGAGTCTGCCGACGATCCGGCGGGTGGTGGAGGGGGACGCTTTTCCGGCCACCATCGAGACGGTGACGGCGCTGGCGATCACGCCGGACCCGCCGCCGGCGGTGGGGCTGTTGGGCGTGCTGGCGTTTTCGTGTCTGGCGACGTTTTCGGACGCGAGCCAGGCGGACGTGACGCTGTTTGTGACGTGGGAGGAGACGGCGAACAATGAGACGGTGACGCCGGGCGGCTTGTACGTGAATACGGCGGCGGGGGCGGCGTCGGTGCGGGCGTCGGACGCGGGGGTGTTGAGCAATGCGGTGGCGGTGGCGGACGGCGCGAGACTGGAGTCCGGAGGGGGGAGTCTGGAGGAAGAAGCCGCCGCGCGGGCGGCGGTGGGCGTGGTGGCGGGCCAGGTGACGGACCAGTTGACCGGGCTGGGCCTCGGTCTGCCGCAGGCGGAAGCGTCTGTGAATGTCTTCGCGCCGCTGAGCAGCACGATGGTGGCGCAGCAGCCGGTGCTGCAGGCGACGGGCGCCTACGCCTTCACGGTGAATTCAGGCGCCTATGATCTCGAAGGCACCTCGCCGGGCTACCGCGCGGAAGAGCACGCGGCCCAAGGGGTGCCGCCGATCCCGCAGCGACTGGCTCAGAATTTTGCCCTGCGGCGCGAGGATGATGAACCGCCGGTAGTGACGCTGATTGAGCCGGCGGACGGCCTGGCGCTGGGCGCGCCGGAGGTGCAGATCTCGGCGATTGTCTTCGACCGCCTGTCGGAACTGGCGGAAGCGCAACTGATCGTGAACGGCAACTCCTTCCCCATCCGGGTCGAGGAGCCGGAGCCGGCGGTGTCGCACGAGGGCTTCTACCGCAATGTCTGGCCGGTGTCCGTGGGCGCAACCACGATCCAGATCCGGGCCGTGGACACGGAGGGGAACGAGGGCCTGTCGGCACTGGTGACGCTTAACTCGGGCGGCACCCCCTTCGAGATCGAGCAGGCGGACGCCGTGACGGGCACGTCGGTGTCGCTGCGCTTCAACCGGGCCACGGGCGACGTGCGCGCGCTGCAGATCGCCCGCTATGAGATCAAGGACGGGACGACGCCGCTGGCGGTCACGGCCGTGACGCGCCTGGCGGACGACGAAGTGCTCCTGACCACCGCCGCGCAGACGGCGGGCACAACGTACACGCTGCGCGCGCACGGCATCCGCGACACCTTCGGCGTGGCCCTGCGCGCCAACAAGACGCTCGACTTCACCGGCACCGCGGCCTTGCCGGGCGACACGGACGCGGACGGGCTGGTGGACGCCTGGGAGACGGCGCACGGCCTCACCGTGGGCGTGAACGACAGCGCGGGCGACCCGG
>JACPGD010000468.1 GCA_016182645.1 Candidatus Hydrogenedentota bacterium
ATCATCCACCACATTCCCGAGTGGCGGGTGGCCCTGCGCGAGGTGCACCGCGTGTTGCGGCCCGGCGGGCGTTTCTATGCCGAGGAAGTGCTCGACCGGTTCATCCTTCACCCCCTGTGGCGGCGCCTCTGCGATCACCCCCTGGAAAATCGCTTCGACCAGCGTGGTTTCGAGCGGGGTCTCGAGGCGTGCGGGCTGCGGGTCACGGCTTCGTGGCCACTCTGGGGCCACTTCGCTTTTTTCATTGCGGAAAAACCGGCCTAAGTGGTTATTTTCATAAATACGGCAACTTGAATTTGTGTAGCGTCCCACTTAGACCGAAGGGGCGTCCGCAATTAGCAGGGGGTGGAGCGTAGCGGAACCCCCGGAAAACGGCGCGCCAACCTCGAAGCGCCCTGAAGGGGCGCTGGCGACTGGCCGGTGGCGAAGGACACGGCAATCGCGCCGGGAGAATATTGTGGAGACCTTGGGTCGGTTTCGACGAAGGAAACCTGGAATTGAGTGGCCAATCCTGCGCCCCTTCAGAGGGCGTGATTGGGTGGGTGCACGCGATCCGGGGGTTCCGCTACGCTCCACCCCCGGCTATTTGCGGACGCCCCTTCTGGGCTTCAAGACCAAGAAGTGGAAGATCATTTATTCTTTGAGCCGGGTGCCGGGCCATGCTGCTGAACGGTTTTGAGAAGCTACGACGCACCAAGGCCGTCCCGGAAAACGGAGTTTGTGCCGAGCGGGGCGGCCCGCGCAGACGTTGCAGGGAAGCGTGGGAGGGAGCAGTGGAGTCCATGCGGTGGTAGAGGGTCTGCCTGAAGGAGCGCAGCCGCCGGCGAAGCGCTATTCCCGTCTATTTCTGGGTGTCTATTGGGCGGGAAGCGCGCTCGCGTGCCTGCTCTTGCTCGAACTGGTCCTGGCAGGGTTTACGCGTGCTTCAGGCGGGAAGAGAACGGTTTCCATGACTCCGGTGTACAACGCCGCCGGGCGCGCGAAAGAACCAGCCGTCGTGCGCAGATTTCGGGACGAGATCTGGCGGAGCTATGTTGTCTACGATCCGCTGTTGGGCATTCGCTTTCGGCCGCATGGCCGGGCAATCGCCCTGGAACCGGCCCCGGACGGCACACCGGCCATCGCGGCGCATTACGCCCTCGCCGTCGATCGATACGGGTTCATTTCCAATGCTTCCATTCCGAATGAGTCCCTGAAACTCGATGTCCTGGCGAAAGACCCGGAACTCTTCCGCATCCTCGTTTCTGGAGGCTCTACGACGGCGGGATGGGGCGCATCGGACAATGAGCACACGTGGCCCGCGCGGCTGGAGAAGATCCTGCAACAGCGTCTGGAGGAATTGGCGCCGTACCGCGCAGTGGCGGTCATCAACTCGGGGGTTTTTGACTACAACATGTCGCAGGAGATCGTTCGCTTCGTGCATGAAACCGCCTACCTGAATCCGCACGTGGTGATTTCTTTCAATGGCATCAACGATCGGTGGGACTATCGTGGCAACACGGTCGATTACAGTCTCAAACCGTACCAATACGAACTCGTGGGAACATTGAACGGTACGAAGCCGTTTACGGCCCCCGTGTTGTTTCCTTACGTGCGGACGTTCCTTCACCGCCTGCGTTCCGTCGAGAGTGATCCGAACTCGATGTACGGGTATCGTGCCGCGGGCGCCCTGCAAGGGAATGCGGTAGAACTCTTCCTGTCAAAGTCGCGGCAGTTTCATGCGCTGTGCACCGCGGAGGGAATCCGTTTCTTGCACTGTTTTCAACCACTGATGGGGACCGGTGAGAAGAGGCTCACGGCGGAGGAGGAAACACTCAAGAAGTATATGGGTTCGGAGTTTTATCCGGAATCCTGGGATAACTACGTGGAACGCGCGCGGAAATTTTATGGGGAGGTGCGGCCGCGATTCAACGAACCCTACCAAGTGGACTGCGCGGCGATCTTCGACGACGTTGCCGAACGGGCATATTTCGACCCCAGACACTACAATGACCTTGGAAATGAGTTGATTGCGCAGAGAATCGCCGAGCTGGTCGTGAACACAAAGTAGTCGAGCGCTCGCCGAGCGCGCGACTGGCAGTGGCCTGCAAGGTGTGGGGCCGGCGCACAATCAGTCCCGCGCCGGCGAGCGCGGGACTACTCACGGGAGAAAGAATGCGACGAAGAAACTCAATCCAGGGATTCATGCTGGCCGCCGTGCTCTTGGCGGCGGCGGGGTCCAGTCAAAGCAATTTCAGCCTGAGCGTCTTGCCGCCGACGATGCACATCGGGCCGGAGGCGCCCGCAGTGGGCGCGGCGAGCGCGGACATAGCCTGCGCGCGTGGGGAATGGGAGTCGTTTCAGGTGGTCGTGGCCGCGACGGGCCAACGGCTGGAGGATGCCGATGCCTCGATCTCGGCGTTGACCAGCGCGGACGGGAAAAGCCTGGGCGAGGACAACACAATCCTCTACCGAGAAGTCTTGATACCGGTGCGGCATTCTGTGCCGCGCGCAGCGTGCCCGCCGGGGCTGGTGCCCGACGCGCTCGTGCCATTCGTTAATCCGTACACGGGCGAGAAGATCTTTGAGCCGAAATGGCGCGAGGAGCGCCGTTCGGGAGTACGCTTCGGTGCGGCGGGATTCGAGGTCTGGCCGGGTCAGTGCCAGGTGTTGTGGGTGGATGTGTACGTGCCGCCGGACACGCCGGCGGGCTTCTATGAAGGCACGCTCACGGTGACGGCCAACGGGGAACAATCCGCGGAAATCCCGGTGCGTCTGACCGTGTGGGACTTCGTGCTGCCCGCGGGGCCGGCGCATGAGAACCATTTTGGCGGTTTCGGTTCTCTGCGGAATTACCACCAGCTTGGCGAGGACACCGCGGCGTACGAGCGCCTGGAAGAGCGCTACATCGAGATGATGGCGGCGAACCGGATCAACCCGCCGGTTCCCGCGCGGCTCCTGCCGCCCGTGGCCGAAGACGGCACGGCGCAGTTCGATGAAGCCCTCGAGCAGCGCTGGACCGAATTCGTCGAGAAGCATCATGTGACGAATATCCAGGTGCCGATGGCGCCCTTCGGCGATGCGCTGGGGCAGGACCGCGCGAAGGCGCTGCAGTTCTACCGGTCCTGGTTCGCCTACCTGGAGAAGAAGGGCTGGGCGGCGCGGGCCTACCTGTACATGCTGGACGAGCCGAACGATCCCGAAGCCTACGAGCGCGTCCAGCAGTTGGGTGCGCTGGTCCACGAAGCCGAGCCGCGGCTGCGGCGGCTCGTGGTGGAGCAACCCTACACACAAGACCCGGTCTGGGGCACGCTCGACGGCTCGATCGACATCTGGTGCCCGCTCTTTGGTTTCGTCCACGAGGCCAGCGTCCAGCGGGTGAAAGCGAATGGCAATGCCGTGTGGAGTTATACGGCGCTGGTGCAGTCCGCGCCGCCGTATCATCCTGAATACGAGACCATGAAGAATGACAACCCGCCGTATTGGCAACTCGATTTTCCGG
>JACPGD010000462.1 GCA_016182645.1 Candidatus Hydrogenedentota bacterium
AGCTTTTGAAGGGAAGAAAAGCGGAACGGACGGTCCCCCGCGAAACCGCCGTTAAGCGCCTTGCTCTTAGCGACCCTACAACGCTTTCCGGACAGCGAAAAGGAGAGTTTTGTCCCTTGACACGGGGCCACCTAATGGGTGACACGGGGCCACCTAATGGGTGTCCCTGATTTCCCGATTTCCCGCGCGTCAGTGTTACGCTCGAAATGCCGGCGGAATGAATAGTGTCCACCAGAATGCGGGCATCCTTGTCCACGCCCCCTCGTGAACTGCAGGCGGTATTTCGATCACGCTGCGTTCCGCTCCGCGGGGAGACCCCACAGCGTGGGTTGACAGTAGTCAGGTCCCTCTGGGCTGGGTGCGAATAAGTGTTGGCGCAAAGCCGTGAAGCCGTACCTGCGCTCTTTTTGAGGTGGCTGACGGGATAGGCGCCATGAAACCTGACTCGTGGGTACGGTCGCCCTCGCGGATTTACTGGCAGTGCTCAAGGTCGAGCGGGGCGGGCTGGAGGAACTGCTGGATGAGGCGGTAGCCGTCTTCGATGAGGACACCGGAGGCGGCCGCCGTGTTTTCGGAGTAGGCGGACTGGCCTCCGGTGGGGATGCCGGCGCCGCAGGCGGCAAAGGGGACGGGGCCGGAGGCGTGGGTCTTGGTGCTGAGGAGGGTGAAGTGGTCGGGCGCAACGAGCATCCGGCTTTCGGGGTGGCCCTCGACGTACTCAAGACAGCGGGCCACGACGCGGTGGTCGAAGTCCTCGATAGCCTTGACCTTGAGGTCGGGCTTGCCCTGATGGGCGGTTTCGTCGGGGGCTTCCAGGTGGATGAAGACAAAGTCGCGGGTTTCCAGCGCCTGGAGGGCTGCCTCGACCTTTCCTTCATAATTGGTGTCGATCCAACCCGTTGTGCCATCTACCTTTAGCACGTCCAGGCCCGCAAGGACGCCCATGCCTTTGACGAGGTCTACCGCGGAGACGACCGCGCCGGTCAGGCCAAACTTGGAACGGTAACTCTCCATGTGGGGGGCCTTGCCCTGGCCCCAGAGCCAGATCGAGGTGGCGGGGAGCTTGCCGGCGGCGAGCCGCGCCTGGTTCACGGGGAGCTCGGGAAGTACTTCTTGGGACCGGCGCATCATGGCGCGGATCATTTCTTTGCCCTCGCCCGAGGGCAGATGAGGCGCGTACTCCTGGTCGGTGATGTTGTGGGGCGGGGTGCAATTCATGGACACCAAGGCCGCGAGCGATGCTTCTGGCGTTGCAGGCACGATGCAGAGGTGCCGGTAGCTGACGCCGGGATGGAAGACGGCGGGGAATTCGCCGCCCAGATGGGCGTTGAGCTGGACGACCAACTCGGCGGCTTCTTCGCTGGAGATATGGTCGGCGGTGAAATCGCGCATGCGTCCGTCTTCAAGCGTGACCAGGTTGCAACGGAATGCGACTTCGTTGTCGGCCAGCGTGATGCCCTGGTTGGCGGCTTCGATGGGGGCGCGCCCCCGAAACGATTCGCGCGGGTTGTAGCCGAACATGGACAAGTTGCCGATGTCGCTACCGGGTGGCAGGCCTTCAGGGATGGGACAAAATTGTCCCACCATCCCGCGGGCCACGACGGCGTCCATGGCAGGAGTATCGGCCGCTTCGATCGGTGTCCGGTTTCCCAAGGTGGGTACAGGGTAGTCGGCCATGCCGTCGCCGACAAGAATGAGGTACTTCACTGGCAGGAACCTCCCAGAAAGTGCTAGCGTAATGGCGGGTAGCATAGCAGAATTAATGAGGAATTAGGAATTAGGAATTAGGAATGAAAAGCGGGGTAGAGAAGCTACTGAGGGGTGCCGACATTGAGGTAACGGACGGTTTCCAGCACGGCGTGGAGCGCTATGTGGAGCTGGTGCGGGAGGTGAATGCGGCGTTGTCGCTGGTTTCGGCCCAGGACGTGGCGCTGCTGGATGAAGTACACATTCCAGACGCCCTGAGCCTAGCGCCGTGGGTGGTGCGTGCCGCGGGGGACGGAGGGCCGCATTTGGATATTGGGAGCGGGGGCGGCTTTCCGGCCATTCCGTTGGCGTTGCTGTTTCCGGCGCGACCAACGGTGCTGGTGGAGCGGTCGTCGCGCAAGGCCGGCTTCCTGCAGCGGGTGGTTGGGGCACTGAAGTTACCGTCCGTGCAAGTGTTGGAGGGGGAGTATCCGGCAGTGGGGGGCACTGTGGAATTCAAGTGCTGCACCGCGCGGGCGGTCGAGAAGCCGGAGCGAGTGCAAGGGGCGATCTTGCAGCGACTGCGGCCGGGAGCGGTTTTCTTATGTCAGTCGGGGAAGCTGGCGGGGGTGGACCCGAAAATGTTCCACGTGGAACATATTCGGGACGAGTGGGCGGAGCGCGGTCTGCGGCGGGGCAGTTTGGCGGTAGTTTCGCGGGAAGCTTTCTTGCGAAACAAGGGGGATTCAATTGACGACTTAGATTGAGTGATACATTTTTCATATTATACTCAAAATTAGTAACGTTCCACGTGGAACATTAGGCGAGAGGAGAGGGGATGGACAGGATGGGAGGAATGGGGTAATGATAAGAGGAGACCGGTGGTTGGGGGGTAACGCGGTCAGGAGACCGGCACGGTCAGGAGACAACCCCACAATGGAGTCAGACTGGGGGCGCTTCGTCGTCCTGGCCGATGGCCCAGTCATGAGCGCGTTTTTCGCCGTAGACGAGGCGCACGCACGCGTCGTATGCTTGCTCGGCGGTGATCTGCGCGAGGAGGGCGGGGCCGTGGCGGCGGTCGATGGGCTTGTGCTTGCCGGGACCGCCGGCATAGAGAACGATGTGGGGCGGGCGGAACGGGCCGTGCATCTGCGGGTCGGTGCCGCCGAAAACGGCGACCACGGGGACGTTCATGGCGGAGGCGAGGTGCATGGGGCCGGTGTCGCCCCCGAAAAACAGATGCACTTGTTCCATGAGCGCGCAGTAGTGCTTAAGGTCGGGGAATTCGACGCAAATCTCGGGCTTGCGCTTGCTGAGCCGCTGGACCTCTTCGACCGGCCCGCGCTGACCCGGGCCGTAGGTCAGCAGCACCTCAAAGCGCCCATCGCCCAAGAGCAAGTCAGCCAACTCGACAAAGTGCTGGACGGGCCACTGCTTCTCCGGACGGTCCACGGGCACGTGGACGGCAACGATTTTCTTGGCGCCCAAGAATTGGTGGTGCAAGTAGTCGGAAACCAATTCGCGGGCTTCCTCGGGGATGGCAATCTCGACCTCGAGATGATGCCGCCGCGCACCCAAGGCTTTGGCCAGTTCGAGGTTTTCCTCGATCCGGTTCATGCGCTTGCTGGGGAGGGCCACACGCTTCGTGAGCAAGAGCCAGCTCAACTCCTGGGCGCGCGGCCGGGCGAAGCCGACGCGCTGTGGGGCGCCGGAGCGGGCCACCAGAAACCCGGTCTTAAAGATGCCGTGGAAGTCCACGACGATGTCGTAGCGTTCGCGCCGGATGGATTTCGCGAATTCGCGAAAGAGCTTGGAATCCTGCCAGGTCCCTTGCCCACGCTCGAAGACCCAGAGTTTGTCGAGGGCGGGGTGGTCGAGGAGTACGGCAGCGGCTTTTTGCTCGACAGCGAAATCGATCTGTGCGGTGGGGTATTGGTCGCGAAGGGCATGTAAGGCCGGAAGCACGCGCACGACGTCCCCGATGGCGCTGAGCCGGAGGAGGAGGATGCGGGGGACGCCGTTGATCATGAATTAAATGGACTCAATGGACGCGATGGACTCAAGGGGACGAAAGAACTCCCGGCGCGGCTTTGCAAAACATGGCGGAGAGGGAGGGATTCGAACCCTCGGTACGCTTACACGTACACACGCTTTCCAAGCGTGCTCCTTAAGCCACTCGGACACCTCTCCCG
>JACPGD010000460.1 GCA_016182645.1 Candidatus Hydrogenedentota bacterium
ACAGAGGCCGGACGCTACGAATGCTGGCATACGTCATCGAAGTTACGAAATCGAGGACTAAGGTGGCGGGTTGATCCTAAATACAGCAGTCCAATCACAGATGACGCCGATGTGCGCAGATGCACATGGCAGTATCATCTTGAAAACGCATGAATTGATGCGATTATCTGTGGATCGGAATTCAATCCATTGCTCCACCGGGATGGTTTCACCCTACCGGACAATAAAGTCCATGCGCATCTGCGAATATCTGCGTAATCCGCGATTCAAATTCTTTTTTTAGGTTGACTGGAGGAATGGGAAGGATGAGAAGAATGGGAAGCATGGAGCAGATGAGATAGATGAGATAGCACACCCCAAGCGATTCCTCATTCCTCATTCCTCATCTGGCTCCCAAAGCAAAGGACCGAGGGCAACGCCCTCGGTCCTTGTCAAGCGCTGGATTCAGGTTAGAAGGCCGAGACGAGCGAAGCGAACAGGCGGGTAACCGGGAATTCACCGGGGAACTTGATGAATTCCACGTGGCCATCCATGTACAGCACGTTCGAGCCGCCCGGAAGGTGGTTGTACTCGCCAGTCGTCGTGCTCACGAGATCGAGCATCACAGCGATTTCGCTCTGGGCTTCCGCGGACGCAGCAGAATTGTTGATGTCCGTGATGAAGAAGCGCTCGATGCCTTCGCGGAGACGATTCAGACTCACGTCCGTGCCGCCAGAATTGGTGAAGTTGATGTTGCCGTCGTAATGGCTTTTGCCAATGTTGGCTTCGGCCGCCTGGCCTCCCAATAGGCCAATCAGCGCGCCAAGGAACCCACTGTCAATGTACCCACCTGAGATCATGGTCGTCTGATTGATCGCACCATTGTTCGGATCGATCCCCGGCGAAGCGTAATCATGGCCGGGCTCACCATTCAGTGCCCAACCAATATAGATGTACGATTCGGCCGTAAAGGCGCAGGGATCAATTCCCGCCGTAGGATCCTGGCCGATGTTCCAGCGGCCCGCTTCGACGACGGTCTTTGCAGTGGAATCTGACGGGCAAATAAGAACGTTGACGTCTGTCATGTACTCGGGGAATACGGCGGGGCCGTCGAAGACGAACTCGGTGTCGCCGGTCGGTGGCGAGGTGTAGGGGTTGTTGTAGCCGCACTTAAGATAGTTCTGGAACCCAGCAGCGCTGTTCTGATAGGAAATCACGTCGGCCATCGGGGGGAACAGCTCGCCGCGGGATTCGTTGTCGTACATCTTGAAGATAATGCCCAGTTGCTTCAGGTTGTTCTGACAACTGGCGCGGCGCGCGGCCTCGCGTGCCCGTGCGAGGGCGGGCAGGAGGATGGCGGCCAGGATGCCGATGATGGCGATCACCACCAGCAGTTCAATGAGCGTAAAGCCTTGCTTTTTCATCGCATTGTCTCCCAGGAATTTGCCAAATGAGGACTCACGTAAAGACGATAAGGACAAGTCAAACCGCGCCTTGGACTAAAACCTTTCCCGAATCCACCTCCTTTCACCCGTTGCCTGACCAGCACGCTGCACCATTCACCCCAAAAAAGAAGAAGCCCCGAAACATTTTCAGTATGGGAAACGACACCGCCAAACGCAGCACGTGTTCCACGCCCGGTGCTTACTATAATGGAAGTAAAGCGACCTGTCAATATGGTAGTTGTAAAATGTCTATTTTCATGGATTTAGCAGAAAGAGCAATTCTGAAGAAAACATTGCCTGAAAACACATCCCTCGGGAGGACGAGCGCACCTGCGAGCCGGCTCGTGCCTTGTCTATCACGTCCATCGCGTCCATTCCACCTTGTCAACCGACCTATCGCAACACGTACTAACTGCGCTGCGCCGCTTTGTCGAGGCGGAGGCCCGCCTTGATGAGGCGCAGCCATTTGGACAACCCGTGTTGTCCCATCGCGGAGAGGACCTGCTGGAAGAGCCGGTATTTCTCGGCCGTATACGGGTACCAGTGGGCTTCCTTCTTCTTTTTGCCTTTGTCCACGATGATGGACTTGATGTTGCAGAAGTTGCGGAGGCCGACCGCGCTCTTGTAGCGCCCCATGCCGCTCTGCTTGACGCCGCCGAAGGGCAGCGCGCTGTTGCCTTCGGAAATCATGACGTCGTTGATGCAGACGTTGCCGGCCTCCATCGCGCGGGCCACGCGTTCCGCGCGCGCGAGGTCGCCGGTCCAAACACTGGAGCTGAGGCCATACTCAGTATCATTGGCCAGGTGGATGGCTTCTTCTTCGCTGTCAAACGGCGTCACCGTGATGACCGGCCCGAAGGTCTCCTCGCGCTGGACGTCCATGCCGGCGCTGGCGCCGGTCACAATCGTCGGGGGCACCATGGGCGCTGCCGCGCGCGGCGGATAGGCTGTCCAGACTTCCGCCCCCTGCACGCGCGCCGCCTGGACCTGCCCGGCGATTTTTTCGAGTTGGAAGGGCGTGGTGATACAACCGAGTTGGAGTTCGCCGCGGTCCTCTGGGGCGCTGAAAGTGTCGGTCGTCGAAAGGCGGCCGAATTCCGTCTTCAGGCGCTCGAGGAACACGTTGTAAATGGCCCGCTCAACGAAACAACGTTCGACAGAAGTACAGCCCTGACCGCTGTTGTTCAGTGCGCCCCACACCGCGCCATGGACGGCGCGATCGAGGTGGGCGTCGGCGAAGACGAGCATGGGGTCCTTCCCACCGAGTTCGAGTTCGACGGGGATCAGGTGGGGCGCGGCCTGGGCGAGCACCTCCTTGCCGCCGCGCACGCTGCCGGTGAAGAAGATTTTGGCCGGGTGCAGCGCCACCAGCCGGCGGCCCGTGTCGCGGCCGCCGAAGACGACCTGGAAAGCGTCTTTGAACACGCCGCTTTCTTGGAGGATGCGGTCGAGCACGCCCTTGAGCGGCGTCCATTCAGACGTTTTGATAACCACGGGGTTGCCCGCGAGATATGCGCAGAGCGCGGGAGTGAGAGCGGTGTTCAGCGGATAATTCCAGGGCGCGATGACCAGCACCGGGCCGATGGGACAGTACATGATCTTCGATTTCTTGCCCATCAACATGATCGGGGTCGAGACCTTCTCGTCCGCCAGGATTTTCGGGGCGGCCTTCGCGTAGTGGTCGATCAGGTCGACGCAGGTGAACACATCGCCCACCAGCGCGTCGGTAATACATTTCCCGTTCTCGCGGACGATGGCTTCCGCGATGTCCTGCTGGTGCGCGATGAGGTAGTCCCGCAGTTTCAAGGTTTCCGCGATGCGCTCTTGGATGGTGGTGCGCTTGAGCTGCTCGTAGACGGCCGCTGCCCGCTGCATGACTTCGGCGAGCATGGCCTCCGAAGGCTCGGCGAGGGTGTAGAGGGTCTCGCCCGTGCGCGGGTTGACCTTGGTGATAGGGGCGGCAGCGGCTGGGGACGCGGTGGCAACGGCGCTCATGTCGTGGGACCTCCGGCGATGAAGGAATTATAGGACGTATAAGACCTATAGGACATATATGCAGCAGAAGACCGCGATCAGGCGCTGGTGAGGGGAGTGACCCAGACTTTGCGGTGGCGCGGCCCGTCAAACTCGCAGAAATACAAAGACTGCCAGGTGCCGAATTGCAGGCGGCCTTGGTGCACGGGCACCAGCGCGCTGAAACCCATGAGACTGGCCTTCACGTGCGCGGCGGAATTGCCTTCGGCGTGAGCATAGCCGCCCTCCCAGGGCACGACCCGTCCCAGGATCTTCTCGATGTCGGCCTTCACGTCGGGATCGGCGTTCTCGTTGATGGTGATGCCGGCGGTAGTATGCGGTATGAAGACGTGGACCACGCCCTCTTGCAGGCCCGCCTTGGTGACAATGGCCTGGATCTCGCGGTCAATGACGATGAACTCGGTATGCCGCGAACTCTTCACAGCAAACTCGTGCACCTTAAAACTCCAACTGGTCCAGGTGCCGCAAGCCCAGCCGCATGGGCGCCGCCACACAGACCGCCGTCAGCAGCGTGATGAACCCGGCACTTCCCGCCAGAGCATACCAGAAGGTGGCGCTGTCCTGGAACAAACCCAAGTTGCGGGCCTGGAGCACCACGGTCTGGACGGCGACCGCGAGGGTGATGTAGCCCACGCTGAGCAAGAGGTTGAGGGTCCCCCCCATGCCGGACACAATGCGCGCGGGGTTGTCTTCCGTGAAGGTGGGATAAAGCGCGCCGAGACCAACCGCCAGCCCGGCAAGGCCGAGATTGCACGCGGCGACCGTGTAGATGGTCATCGTGAAGTAGACCGGTTCCAAGTTCAGCATGATTCCGGACAAGACGGCGAGGCTGACGGTGAAGAGCGACGTGGTGCTGACACTGAGCCAGAACTTCTGCCAGACCAGTTGCCGGAACGTGAGCGGCGCGAGGCCGAGGATCCAGAAGCGGCGTCCCTCGAGGCTGACAAGGGGAAACACGAAACGGCTGGTCAGCGTCGAGAGGATGAGCGTGAGAGCGCCCACGTTCAGGCTGGCGATCCAGCCGCGCCAGAGCTCTTTTTCATAGACATTCGACGTGTTGCGCAGGTTCGCGATATAGATCGCCATGATGCCAAAAAAAATCACAAACTGCGACCACTGCGTCGGGTCGCGCCAGAAAAGCTTGATGTCCTTCATAACGAGCACGCGCTCGGGATTGCGGACCCATCCGAGGACGCGCTCGAGTTTGGCCAGCAATCCTTTATTCATGGGGCGAATCCGTTGCCGATCCTGACCCATGAGGTAGGACCAACCGGGGAAGAACAGGAGTTGCGACAGTTTTCCGGCCACGAGGAGGCCCATGAGCGCCGTGGACAACAGCAGCAGGAGATACCAGAGGGAATCGCCCAAGTGGAACGTCGCCGCGGACAGCACCCCCTGCGAGGCCCAATAACTGGGCAAGAGCGGCGACTGCGTGCGGGCCGTCACGTCGAGGATCGCGGGCAAGAAGGCATCTTCTTGCGCGCGCGCGTCTTCGAGGGTCCGGCCAATGTGAAAGAAGAAGGCAAGGACCGACAGGCAGGCAAAAACAATCATGGCGGGCATCTGCAAGCGCGGGAAGATGCGCACGAGCACGAGCGTGATGATGCAGCCGAGGCAGGCGGGCACGACGATGTAGGGGACAAAGAACAGCAGCGTGGCGGCGTAGAAGGCCGGCCCGGCGCCGGTGCTGAGGCCGTAGGCGAGCATGAGCGGGGAACCGAGAAACGCCAGCGACCAGGAACTGAAGGCGAGGCATTCAAAAAAGCGCGCGTGAAAGAACTGCTCATAGCGCAACGGCGCCTGTAAGAGGTACATCACCTCGCGGGAGCGGTACAGGGTGCTGAAGGCGACCAGCACGTTCGAGAAAATAAGCAGGACAAACACGGAGAGCGCCAGGATGCTGAGCATGCGCCCCATGAGAAGGTCGCCCAGATTCAGTTCGCCCGCGCCGGCCGCGATATCAAAATGGAGCAGGTATTGAAACCCCTCGTAGAACAAGATGAAGGCGCCAAGCCAGAGCGTGGTGGCGGCCACGGTGATTACGCCGACCTTGAGCCGGGACTCGTGCCGGACCGAGGCGACCTGGTGGCGCGCCATGCGCAGCTTGGCCCACACGACGGCGAGCACCTGGTTCATGCGGCGCTCTCCTCCTCGGGCCCGCTGGTCAGCGCGAGAAAGACGTCTTCGAGCGAGCCGGGCCGCTGGTGCAGTGCCTTGATTTGCGCGACGGTGCCGAGCGAGAGCAGCTTGCCGCCATGGATGATGCCAATGAGGTCGGCGATTTCCTCCGCAATGCTGAGCGTGTGCGTGGACATGAAGACGGTCAACCCCTCGGAGCGGGTCTTCTGTTTCAGAAAGTCCTTGACGAAGCGGATATTCTTGGGGTCGAGACCGACCCACGGCTCGTCCACGATAACGATGCGCGGCCGGTGCAGGAAGCACGAGGCGAAGGACAGCTTCTGGCGCATGCCGTGGCTGTAGTCTTCGATGAGTTGGTCCGCGACCTTCCCCAGTTCAAATAACTCGAGCAAGGTCCCGCAATCCTGCCGGAAATCCGCCTCAGGAATTTGATACAACCCGGCCACAAACCGCATGAACTCGCGGCCGGTCAGCTTGTCGTAGAGAAACGGATGGTCGGGCACGTAGCCCAATAGCCGCTTGGCTTCCACCGGCTGCCGTTGAATATCGCAGCCGCCCAGGAGCGCCGTGCCCGCGCTCGGGTGCAAGAGGCCGGTGAGCATTTTGATGGTGGTGGTTTTCCCCGCGCCATTCGGGCCGAGGAAACAGAAGAAGGTGCCCTGCGGGACATCCAGGTTCAGATCAGAAACAGCCAGCTTCTTTCCAAAATGTTTTGTCAGATTCTTGGTGTAGATCATCGTCCCGCATAGGCTGGCACAGCCGGAATCAAAAAAGACGCAATGGACCCCAGGGCCTCACTGGACAGAATGGATGAATATCGCCGTCAGAGCGACCGTTCCGCCCCGTATTCTTCCGTGCTCAGATCCACGTGGTGACGGTTCTCTGAGCGGGCAGCGTACTCTTCGGGGGTGGGGGTGGGATAATCATTGTTGAAGCACGCCAGACAGAAGTGGTCGGGATGGTTGCCGGTGGCGGCCACGAGGGCGTGAATAGGCAAGTACGCGAGCGAGTCCACTTCCAGGTATTCGCGAATATCGTGCACGGTCATGTTATGCGCGATCAGCTTCTCGCGATTGGGTGTGTCGATGCCGTAGTAGCAGGAATTGATAATCTCCGGGGACGAGATGCGGAAGTGGATTTCGGCGGCGCCTGAGCGGCGGAGCATCTTGATGATTTTCCGGGCCGTCGTGCCGCGCACGATGCTGTCGTCCACCAGAACGATGCGCTTGCCTTCCACGGCGGTCCGCGCGGGGTTCAATTTGATCTTCACACCAAAGTCCCGGATTCCCTCTTCCGGCTCAATAAACGTGCGCCCGACATAGTGGTTGCGGATGAACCCCATGTCGAAGGGGATGCCCGATTCATGGGCGTAGCCCAGCGCCGCCGGGTTGGACGAGTCCGGCACGGCCATCACGATGTCGGCATCGACGGGTGCGATCCGCGCCAGCGCACGGCCCAGGTTCTTGCGCACTTCATCCACGCTCTGGCCAAAGATGTAGCTGTCGGGCCGCGCCACATAGATGAACTCGAAAATGCACTGTTTCGGCGTGACGGGTGCAAAGGGACGGCGTGACTCGATGCCGTTGCGGGAAATGGTGACCACTTCGCCCGGTTCGATTTCGCGTGTCCACTCTGCATCAATAATGTCGAGCGCGCACGTTTCGCTGGCCACGACATAACTGTCCCCCAGCCGGCCCAACCAGAGGGGCCGGAACCCAAAGGGATCACGGGCCGCCACGATTTCCTCGCCGTTCATGATCAGCACGGAGTAGGCGCCCTCTACCGTCCGCAATGCCTCGATCACACAATCCGTGAAGGACACCCCGACGGAATGCGAGATGAGGTGGATGATGACTTCGCTGTCGGTCGTGGTCTGAAAGATGGAGCTCTGGTCTTCCAGGTCTTCGCGCAGTGATGTCGCATTGACCAGGTTGCCGTTGTGGCACAACGCCATCGCCCCGCCCGCGCCGCGCGCATAATTGACCACCAGCGGCTGCACATTGGTCAGGTTGCTCGAGCCGAAGGTGCTGTAGCGCACGTGGCCGATGCCATGGGAGCCGCGGACGCGCGCCAACTTGTGCGGCTTGAAGATGTCCGCCACCAGGCCGATGCCCCGGTGGGCCGTCAGCAGGCCCTCATCCGAACAGACAATTCCCGCCCCCTCTTGCCCCCGGTGCTGCAACGCATAGAGGCCAAGATAAATGAGCTTGGCTGCCTCGGAGTGCCCATAGACCCCGAAGACGCCGCACTCATCGCGGACTTGGTCATCATCGGCGGCCCCGAAGGGTCGAGGCTGATACTGCGCGGGCGGACGTTGAATCAGGGCGTCGAGCGACTCGGGCGTCATGGCGTCAGGTCCCTCCTTCCGGTCAACACGGTATAAGCCTCAATGTACTTCCGCCGCGTCTCCCGCACCACATCATCCGGCAATGGAGGCTGCGGCGACTGCTTGTCCCAGCGGATCTCCTCGAGGTAGTCGCGAACAAACTGCTTATCAAAACTGGGCTGGCCGCGCCCCGGCGCATACTGATCCGCTGGCCAAAACCGCGATGAATCGGGCGTCAGCAACTCATCCGCCAGCGTCAACACGCCATCGAGCACGCCAAACTCCATTTTCGTATCGCACAGGATAATGCCGCGCTGCGTCGCGATGTCATGCGCCCGCTCATAGACCTTCGTGGCCGCTGCCGCCGCGCTCCGGTTCCACGCCGCCCCGATGATTTCGTCCGCCTGTTCCGGGGTGATGTTAATGTCGTGTCCCGTGGTGGCCTTGGTCGCGGGCGTATAAATCGGCTGGGGCAAACGGTCTGACTCCCGCAACGCGGCAGGCAATACATGCCCGCACACCGTGCCGGACTGCTGATATTCTTTCCAACCACTACCCGCCAGGTAGCCACGCACCACGAATTCGACCGGAAACATGGAACACTTGTGGACAAGCATCGAACGATCTTGAAACACCTGGGGCTGAGCGCGAAATTCCGGCGGGAAATCGGCAAGGTCCGCCGAAAGCAGGTGGTTGGGAACGATGTCGCGCATCTGGTCAAACCAGAACAGGGAGATCTGGGTCAGGATGATGCCTTTGTCGGGAATTCCCACCGGGTTGACCCAGTCGAAGGCGGAGATGCGATCGGTGGCGACGATCATCAGCCTATCGCCCAGATCGTAGACGTCCCGCACCTTGCCGCGAACGGCGGGCGCCAGTCCAGGAACATTGGTCTCGCAAATGGCCGTGTTCATGTAGTCTCCCGTCGCCACTTCGGTCTTGAGCAACCCTCGGTCATGTTAAGCTACCTTGGGTCCTTCCCGCCCTTGGGTCATTCTGAGCGCAGCAAAGAATCCCTTGCCACGCCGGCCCAAACGTCTCAGCCGCCACTACTTGTAAAACGTTCCCTGCAAATACACCCGGTTCGTCTCGAGGACATCCTCCAGCACCGCACGGCAGTCTGTCGCGCTGCGCGGCATCAGGGGATTCAGGAGCAACGCCTGGAAGGCCGCCTCCCGGTCACCGGTCACCGCCGCGCCGACGGTCAGCGATTCGTAGGCCTTAATCAACTGCATCAGGCCACGGATGGCTGGTTCGGGCGCTTCTTGCGGGATGGCCCGTGCGCCGTCTTTGCCCACGATGGCCGAAACCTCGACGGCCACATTGTCATCGAAGCTGGGGACGGCGCCATTGTTCCGGCAACATACGATCTGCCGGTTCTTGCGGTCGTTTTCGATGGCGTCGATGAGATAGAACGCCGCCGTGGAGTAGTGCGCGCCACCGCGCTTGCCCAATTCCTCCGGCTTCTCATTCAGATTGGGGTCCTGATACTTCTTGAACAGCGCTTGCTCGATCTCGACGACTTCCTCGCCCCGTGTCTTGTCCTTCTTCTTCAGGGTGTCCAAGACCGAGTCGGTCGAGTAGAAGTATTGGAGATAGTAGTTGCAGAACATGTTCAGGCTCTTCATCGCCGCCAACATGTTCTCGCGGGTCTTTTCGTGTTCCCAT
>JACPGD010000465.1 GCA_016182645.1 Candidatus Hydrogenedentota bacterium
CTTCTCGCCCGCCTGGGCCGCATTACCTTGTCCGGCGGGGCGCTGGCGGGTGTAGGCGGCAAGATGGCGTTCGTCTCAATTCCCAAGGTTGTTGCGGCCGTGGTGGCCATCGCAGTGATCGCGATTGCGGGCATCACTGTACGCCAGGTGTTCACGTCCCAAGCGGCACTGCAACCCACGGTTGAAACGTCGAAAGAAGTGCCCTTAACTCCCCCCCCGGGAGAGGCCACAAACCCGCCGGCGCCCGTGGCAACCGCGAAGCCAGAATCAGATGTCATGCTGGCGGCGACTGCCACCACGCCGCCGTCCATCACGCAAACCGTGTCGGGCAAAGTGGTGGATGCCGCCACCGGCGATGGAATTGCCGGCGCTGAAGTGCATCTCAGCAATTCCATCGGGATGCTCACCGCCACGACGGACGCGGACGGTCGATACGCCATCAAAGACGTTTCGCCCAGCGAATACTACGTTGGCTGTCACAAGGCCAACGGCTACTATCTCGGCCACGAACAGGATGACCCCGCGAAACGGGCAATGAAAAAGTTGACCATCTCGCTGGGCGATCCCCCCGCCGTGGTTGACTTTGTGCTGTCCAAAGGGCTCAGTTTTCGGGGGCGCGTCGTGGACGATGCCGGCCGGCCCGCAGCGGGGTCGCGCATCATCGCAACTGCGGAAATTGAAAAGCATCGCCTGCGCAACACGGCGGCGACGGACGTCAAGGGGGAATTTGAGGTCACAGGGTTTCCGGAAACCGTGAGTTTCTATGTGTGGGCGGAGACAGAGGCGCACGTCAGCCGAACGCACGGTCCCTTTGTCTTGCCCCAAACGGCAGTTGAGCCTGAACCTGTTGTGCTTTATTCGCAGTCAACCGTTCGTGGGCAGGTGGTGGACAGTTCCGGCCGGCCGCTCGCCGGATTGAACATCACGCCGCAGTTTGATCCATCCGACTCGGGCCGCACTATCGAGGCCACGTCAGACGCACGAGGTGTATTCGAGTTGAAGGGCGTGTTTCCAGGAACGCACCTGATGCGCGTGTGCAAAGATGTCAAGATTGTGAATGCGGGCGGCCCGCCCTTCCTCGAACTAGCCCCCGGTCAAATCGTGGATGATCTAGAACTGGTTTGTGTTGTCAATGACCTCAGTATTCGCGGGAAAGTGACCGATGCTCGAGGAAGTGCCATTGCGCACGCCAGGGTCGAAGTGAAGCGCCAAGCTCTCCGCGCTAAGACCGATGGCGAAGGCCATTACAGGCTCGACGGACTGTCCGAAGGCGCTTACACCCTGACCGCCTCCTCAGAAGTGCACTTGCCTGAGGACGTCGAGGCGGTGCCTGCGGGCGCTGAAGACGTCAATTTTGTCTTGCAGGACGCCTTCTTGGTGCGTGGAAGCGTCACAGACGAGTCCACTGGGCAGCCCCTGGCGCACTTCGACATCAAATCGTGCACTGATCCACGCTGGTTGTTCGTGGAGCACTATTTTGTCGCGACCACGGCACCCGATGGCCGCTTTGAATTGCCTGTACCGCACCGGGGCAAGTCCATTGTGGTGGTTCGGGCGCCAGGTTATCTGTTGGAGCAGAAGGAGATTGTCTGCGAAGATGTTGGCCCGCGAACGTTGACATTGGACTTCAGTCTCACGCCGCACCCCGCAGTCCACGGCTCGGTGCGCACGACAACCGGCGCGCCTGTCTCCGGTGCGCTCCTCTTCTCCGGCCCGATTGAGACCTACAATGCCGACGACTTTGCCGCCGCCCGTACGGACGAGCAGGGTGCGTTCTCCCTGCCGCCGGAGAAAATCGGCTATGACTTTTTCACGGTGCTCCACAGAAATTACCCGGCGGCCGAGGCCAAACTCGAACCCGCACACGCGCAGGGCGCGCCGCTAGACATTATCGTGGAAGATGGATCTGAATTGGTGGTCTTGGTTACCCACGGCGGCGTACCCGTGCAGGACGCCTGGCTCAATGCGGGGGACGTATATACCAACCACACCTTTCACACTGATCCTTCTGGGGTGTGCGCCATGAAGAGCCTCCCGCCAGGGGAGCAAACGATATACATCGGTATGTCCATGCCCAGTCATCCACGCGGTTCGATGGATCAACGGGTGGACGTCATGCTGGCGCCGGGAAAGACCACGGAGATTTCCGTCAACTTTCCCCGCGGCACCGCCGCGCTCGGCGGCGCCTTGGCCGGTGATCCGCCGCTCTGGCTTCAACTTGAAGTGGAGAACGGCCCCAGACGCGTTATTTTTCTGGACGATCCAAGCGCGCATCAAGGGCATTACTTGTTCTCTGAACTTCCGGCGGGCAGGGCGATCTTGGTCGCCTTGGGTAGTGGTCATCGGTTGAACCGCTCCTACGAATTGCTCCTGGAGGAGGGCCGGGAGACGATCCAGGAAATTGACCTCGACAGCGGAGTCGAAGTGACCGGAGAGCTCCTGCCGGTGCAGCAAGGTGAAACCGGATCAGTGATAATCTATCGTGGCAGCTTCCCTGATGGCGTGGATGAATTGGCAGATGACGAGCGAATACACTTCCTCCTGGGAGATGCGGACATTGGGGCGGACGGCGGGTTTCACGTAGAGCACCTTGCCCCCGGCACCTACACGTTTCACGCCCGCACTTACCGGCAAGGGCAGGATCAGGAAAGTGAAATGGTGTCGGAAGGGATTGTTGTTCAAGAAGTCACCGCGGAGCCCACCCACGTTGTACTCCCAGTATCGCGATAGGCGCTCGCTCGCCAGACGCGCAGCTTCGACACGAATCATAGATGAGTCAGTAACCCCACTTCAGCCCATTAGTCCCGCTTTGTCCAGCCGCCGGATGAAGGAAGGCTTTCGTGTGTTCTCCAGTCTCAGGACCCAAAGCCGCGAGATGAACTCCCGGCCTTGGCCAGTCAGATCGGCCACATCGCGGAGGTCCTGAAGCAAGGAGACCGCTTCATCATAGCGACGCGGTTGCTTCGTAAGAATCATCTCGCTGATTCTCAGCCAAAGACTCTCTTCGCTCCCGATAAGCGAAACAAGATGCTTTTCTCGTTTTTCGGCCTGCTCCCGTTCCAGTTTCGCTTTCTCGCGCGCCCTGGCTTCGGCTTCCTTCTTCTGGCGTTTCGCGGCAATCGTCTGCGCGCGGGCCAGAAGTTGGCCAACAGTGCGCCGTGCGCTGCGCCGCGCGTGGTCGCCAGAACTTGCCTCTCCGTGAAGTTCGCGCATGGCGCGCTGCTTGAGCTCCTCGCTCAGGTGGGGGTTCTCTCCCAACAGCAGCGTTACGACCACCCCTTCTCTCTCTTCGACTGACAACGCGGCCGCCCAGCGCTCCATCTCCGCGCGCGACAGCGCCGTCGCGGATTGCGGTGCGCTTGCTTCCGCCGCCGCGGCGATCAGATCCTCATCAAGCCGGAGAAAGTCACCAAGGCCGCGGAGCGGCTCGCTGAGCTCTCCCAGCCCCGGCGGCACCGGCGGTTCAAGCGTATCGTCATCAAGCTGGCCTTGTTGCGCGGCGAGCAGCCATCCCAGGTAAAGACCGCGGTAATCGCCGCGCATGAGATCATTGCGCACAGGCGCCAGACTCGCCAGCCAGCCGTCGCCTTCCTCCCACCCTCCAGATTCATCCTCCGAAAAGAAGGAAAGGAGGGCATGATCGCCCTTGCTATGGAAGAAGAAAGTTTCCTCCGTGCAATAGTCTGCCGCTGCCTCTGAATCAAGCAGCCGGACCGGTATGCGGAACTTCAACCGGTGGCTGCCCCAGTTCGCCACGTACAGAAACGCATCAAAATACTTCTCCATCCACTCGTCTGAGTCGCCCTTGAAATTTCCCCAGTTGTATTCATTGATGAAGCTGGTGGGCGTGATGCGCGCGCGGGAGGAATAGCTTCGCAATTCCGTCATTTCCGCCTGCGTCAAGGGCCGGTCCACGGCCTGAAATTCGTAGAACTGATACTCGCTCACGTCTGGACCACCTCGGCGTTCGCCTGTGCCGCGTTTTTGCGGGCGTCCAGCCATGCTTGCATCTTCTGATCCGGTTTTTTCTTCTTGGCCATGCCCATCTCCACGGCGGTGTCATGCAGCCGCGGTCATGTCCCCTCAGAGCATGCGGAAGAACAGCGCATCCTCGACCGTCACGCCCTTTTTCTGTTTGAACGGAAAGTATGCGGGATCAGACTGGAGTATTTCAGGATCGAGTTTCAGCCCCGGCACCTGCTTCTTGAGTTCCGCGTCAGACAGCACGCGAATGCCGAACGGCGCGAGCTTCTGCGTGATTTCTTCCCGCAAATTGCGCAACGCGCGGACGCCCTCTTCGAGAAACAACTCTTTGTAGTGCGCCTCAAGATCCAGTTCAGTCCCGTCGAGATCGAAAACTCTCACTTCGATATCGGGCAGCGTTTGCGATCCAGTTTCGGTCAGGGCGACCGTCTCCACATCGTCTCCCGCTTCCGTGATCACATCCTCGTCCATTTCGCCTACAAACTGAAACTGCTCCCCCTGCAATGCCAGAAAATGCAGGTCATACGACGCCGGCTCCTCCGTCCAGGTGGGCGGGTTCTCGTCCGGGTCATCGCCCTCTTCCCAATGCGGGCAGCCCTCTGGCGGACGATCATACAGCAGGTCCACCCCTTTGATGGTGTGCAGGGCCCGGCGCACTTCATCGCGAATCCCGTCGTAGTAAGATTCCTCGTCATACAGCGCGTCCGAGGACACTATTCCTCCAGAATAAATTGCCTTGACCGCCTGCACAATGTCCGAAGTTGGGGCAGACTTTTTTCGCTTCTTGGGCATAGTATTACCTCCAATTAGAGCGAGAATTGTAACTTTAGCGTGTCCGATTATTCACACAATCCAAAATGTGTTGAACATGTCGCCAAATCGGCAGCGTCCGGTCCCTGTTCTTTCTGTCCCGTAGCGTCCGGCACAGAGACCGGACATTACGGTATTTGTCGAAGTGGCCGCGGCCGGCGGGGAGGCATTGATCCGTCCCTACTGCGGCTCGCGATAGACGCGATCTTGGAGGCGTGTCATGGCTTCCTGGAGCTTTGCTTCCAACAGCGCGCGCTGCTCGTGCACGTTTGGATCTGCGGAGTCGATGAGATTATTCAACTCTTTCGGATCCACCGCCAGGTGATACAACTCATCTTTTCCGGCATTTCTGAAATCGCGCACAAGTTTCCAGTCCGGGGTGCGGTAGGCGCGCAGGTTGCCAGACCCCGCGCTGGACTCCCATTGATCGTACTGGGCGAAGAAATCGTCATCCCAGGGGACAGATTCCCCCTTCAACAACGGGAGAAAGTTTCTGCCCCGGAGGAGAGCGTCCGCCGGCAGCGCAACGCCGGCCATGGCGAGCAACGTCGGGAACCAGTCCAGATTGCTGGTCGTGCGCTCCACCGTGGATCCCGGGGTGATCGCGGCGGGCCAGCGCACGAAGGCGGGCGCCTTGAGCGAATTGTCCCACAGATTGGGGCGCGGCGCGCGGTTGTCCGTAAGCAGCCACCACCCGTTCCCTTTGTGCCAGATGCCGTGGTGGGCGAGGTTGTAGCCATGGTCGGAAGTGAAGACCACGATCGTGTTGTCTGCAAGGCCCAGCCGCTCGAGGGTGTCCAGGATGCGGCCCACGTTGCGGTCCACACCGGCCACGCTCGCGAGATACTCGCGGGTCATGCGCTTGGCGCGCGGCACGTCGAGCTTGGGATGCCCAGGCTCGGGCAGCGTGGGGTCAAGCGACTGGAACGCCGTCCAGTCCGTTTCGTTTTGCGGCAGCCAGGTGCGGTCGCCATCGGCGGTGCGGTTGTCCACGTTGGCGTGCGGCGCAAAGAAATGCAGCGAGACCAGGAACGGCCCATCGTGATGCTGCTGGATAAAGTCGAGGGCCAGGTCCGCAAGGATGTCGGTGGTGTAGCCCGGCACCTGGCGCTTTTCGCCACCGATCTCCATGTCTGGGTCTTTCGAGATGCGCCCGCCATGCCGAAACCCGGCAAAGTGTTCATAGCCGAAATGTTCGGGCAGATAGCGGTCCTGATCGCCGAGGTGCCACTTGCCGATGAGGGCAGTGCGATACCCCGCGTGCTGAAGCAGCCGTGGCCAAGCGGGCAAGGCGGGGTCGAGCCCAAGGCCCGGGTCGGCCGCCGCACCGAGGTAGTCGGGAATGCCGACTTCCGTGGGGTAGCGGCTGCTGATCAGGCTCGCGCGGGCCGGACTGCACACGGGACAGGTGACGAAGTAGTTGGCCAGGAGCGCGCCTTCCGCGCGTAGCCGGTCCAGGTTCGGCGTGCGCGCGTCCGGATGACCGCCGCCGCCCCACGCCCAGGGGCCCTGGTCATCGGTCAGAATGAACAGAATATTGGGCCGCCTGGCCGCGGGAACCGCCGCTGCCGCCGCCAGACCGGGAATAGAGAGCAAGGCTGCCGTGGACGCTGCCTTGAGAAAAGACCGCCGGGTCAACAGGCAATGGCCAAGCTGTTTGGGTGTCCGCTTCCTGGAGTGGTCCATGCGGCTCAAGTACCTCCTGGCGTTTCCGCCACTGCCGGCGGGGCAATGGGATAATCGGGAGACGCCACATACGCCGCTTCGACAAAGCGTTCAATGCGCTCGACGACGTCCGGAAACTGATTTGAAAGATCGCGTGTCTCACCCAGATCCTGTGCGAGATCGTAAAGTTCAAGCGGCGCGCCCGGTCCGTTGCGGATACCCTTCCAATTGCCTGCCCGGACTGCTTGAGAGAAGGTGCCGCGAACGTGCGCGTAATCCCAGTACAGGTATTCATGCTGTCGGGTTTGTTCGCGGCCGAGTAACGCGGGCGCCATCGAGATTCCGTCGATTCCGGCCACCGGCGGGAGCCCCGCAAGCTCGGCCAGGGTGGGCAGGATGTCCCAGAAGGCCCAGACCTGATCGCATTCCCGGTTGGCCGGCACCCGCCCCGGCCACCGTGCAATCATCGGAACGCGGATGCCTCCCTCATAAAGCTCCCGCTTGGTTCCGCGCAACGGTCCATTGCTTTCGAAGAAGTCTGGTGAATGGACCGCCTCCGCGGAAGGGCCGTTGTCGCTCGTAAAGAGAAAGAGGGTGTTTTCCTCGATCCCCAGTTCCTTCAGAAGATCGGCGAGACGGCCGACGTCCCGATCCATCCTCGTGACCATGGCCGCATAGTTCTTCTCGATCTGCGGCCAGTCGCGCTGCGAATAGGGATCATCCGTGGGCACCGGCAATGATTCGGGGGTCTTCTTGTCATAATCGGACCAGTGCGGCCATGTGTAGGCCAGGTAAAGAAAGAAGGGCTTCTGCTGGTTTTCCCGCACAAACGCGAGGGCCTTTTCCGTGAAAAGATCACAGGTGTATTCGCCGCGCTGGCCGCCCCGGTTGCCGCGCAGGTGGACGATCTTGTCGTTTTCCCACAAGTAGTCCGGGTAATAGAAGTGTGCCTGATCCTGGTCGAGATGGCCGAAGAAATAATCGAACCCCTGGAAATTGGCGACGCCCCAGGAGCCGGGATTGCCCAAGCTCCACTTGCCGATGGCACCGGTGCGGTATCCGGCCTGTTTCAGGACTTCCGCCACGGTCCGGTCATCGGGCTGCAACCAGATATCGTGGGGAAGATTATCACGTACCCGCCCATGGCCATTGTGCATGCCCGTAATGAGGCCGCAGCGCGAGGGGGCGCACACCGGCGCCCCGGCATAGCACTGCGTGAACTTCGTGCCCTCGGCGGCCAACCGGTCTAGATGGGGCGTCTGGATCTGTTCTTGCCCGTAGCAGCCCAGGTCGCCATAGCCCAAGTCATCGGCAAGGATAAGAACGATGTTGGGCCTGGTGCTGTGAGCCAATGCGTCCGATGCGTTTTCGGCAGGCCAGGCCGCCGCGCCCGCGACGCCCGCCATGCCCCCCAGGAACGTCCGCCTTGTCATTCCCGATTTCATGGTACTTTCCCTGCACGGCCAGTTTCAGGATTTGCACTATAGCGGGCATTTGCGAAAGGCGTCAATGTGGTAGCTGCGCGGCCTGTAGACGCGACATCCTCGTCGCGTCTCCCCAAAAAATGCTTGCGCTTGAGCAAGGCAAGAGACGCGGCGCGATCGTCGCGTCTACGGACTTCTCCGATTCTAACGAAATTCCCACGTGCATGGCTGTTGAAGGAGCACGTTCACCGGGGGATAATGCCCACCGGAAGCGGTCGTCCTTACGTTGGGGAGAATTCCTATGTGCGGATCTCTGATGCTCGGTGGTTGCGCTCTCATCATGTCGGTATCACAAATCGTGTTGGTCGATCAGGGCACACCAGCCGCGCTGATCGTGTTGCCGGAAAACGCTGAACCAATCGCGGTGTATGCGGCGGAGGAATTGGCCTATCACATCGAACAGGCCTCGCGGGCGAGACTGGAAATACTCCGGGAGCCGCTGAACGCGCCACCTGCCAAACCGGCGGTATTCCTGGGCGCGACGAGGGCCGCCCGCGACGCCGGTATTGACGCAACTTCGTTGGCGAGCGAAGAAACCGTATTGCGGACTGGCGACGGCCAAGTTTACGTCGTGGGCAACGACGGCCCCGGCGATCCCTTGGACGCCGGCATCACACACACCGGCACCTTGTGGGGCGTGTACGAGGTGCTCGAGCGATACCTCGGCGTGCGCTGGCTGTGGCCGGGTAAACTGGGCGAGTACATTCCGCGTGCCAACGACATTCGCATCCCGGCGCTTGACGAAGGATTCTCTCCCCGTTTTGCCTTTCGCCAGCAGCGGCCCGGCCTGGGGCGGCGCGGCTTCACCGAAGGCAATATGCGGCTGTCTTTCTCTGAGGAAAACGCCAAACGCTATGCGCGGGATCAAACGGTGTTTCTCCGCCGCCACCGCATGGGCCGTTCCGAAGACACCATCTACGCCCAACGCCGGTCTGGTTCCGGCCACTCCTTCGGCGACTGGTGGGAACGCTTCGGAAAAGAGCATCCCGAATGGTTCCAACTGTCGCCCGATGGCCGGCGCGGTCCAGCGGAGGGGGCCAAGCCCAGGAAGTTCACGATGTGCGTGTCGAATCCCGGACTGCACGCGAAAACCGTGGAACTCTGGCAGGAGGAACGCAGCAAGCACCCGGGAGAAACCATCAACATCGACATCAGCGAGAACGATGAGTCGGCCCAGTGCGTCTGTCCCGAATGCCGCGCGTGGGATGGGCCGCCGGTTGACCGGAGCACGCTGCCACCCGGTCTCGAGCGTTCGTTCGAGCCGGTGCAGGCGGGCACACGCTACGCCCGCTTCGCCAAGGCGGTGCACGCGCTCGCGTCAGCCGTCGATCCGAATGTCAAAGTCAATTACTACGCCTATCTCAATTATTTCTGGACGCCCGACGCTTCCGTTGAATTGCATCCGAACATCATGATCGCCTTTGTGCCGTGGTTCCGTTGGGCGGGCTGGTTCCCACGCACCGAGGCGGAGCACGAGTGGATCAAACAGCAGTGGCTGGGCTGGCAGCGCACCGGCGCGAGTATTTATTACCGTCCCAACTGGTTTCTCGACGGCTATACCATGCCGCTCGTCTACATGCACCAATTCTGCGATGCCTTCCAGTTCTACGCGCGCCACGGCATGATTGGCACTGATTTCGACTCGCTCCAGGGCCAGTGGGCGGCGCAAGGTCCAAACCTCTATCTCCTCTCGCGCATCCAGGTGCGTCCCGAGATGCCCATCGAGGAGATGCTGGGGGAATACTACGCGACCTTCGGCCCGGCAGCGGGTGCGGTGAAGGACTACTTCACCTACTGGGAGGACTACGCGACGAAGAACAGTACGCGCGCCGCCGACGCTATCCGCACCCGCCGTGACGGCAACTTCCGGCGCTACGCCCTGTATGCGCAGGTCGCGGACGAACTCTACCCCGCCGAAGTCTTTCCACCCGCCGAGACAATCCTGGCGCGCGCTTTGGAAGCTACAAGAGACGACAAAGATTCCGCATTTGCAGAGCGGGTAGTTTTCCTCCAACAAGGTCTCGCCCATGCGAAACAATGCGCCGCCACCGCCGCGGTCGTGAATGACACAAGCAGCTCGATGGACGCAAAAAAGGCCGCCATCGCGGAGTTGCTCAAGATCAGGCGCAGCCTCGAACACACCAACATCGCCAACATGGACCGCGCGGCGATCATCGAGACGGACAGTTGGAAGGAAATCGAGGGCTTGTTCGAGCCATAGCGCCAGACGAACAAACGGATTATGTGTAAACTAATGCGGCAAACTCCCGGCGGTCCCTATGATCACGATGTTTAATTCCAGTGTTTCCGAAGGCTGCGGCTGGAGGAGAGGAAGCAAGTCAACCATTCGGGCCGAAGCCTGTGTTTTGCTTTTGGTTCCCGTTTGGGCACTGGCCGAGTCCGATGCCGGAATGCCGCCGTTTTATGTGCCCGAGAATCCTGGATACACCATCGTGGATTCCGCGCTGGATTCGATTCGATTTACGCTTGATCGCACGGTGAAGCCGAATGTCGAGGGTCACCTGGTCAGCGTGTCCAGCTTTGTTAACCCAAATGGCGAGCCCATGCTCTGGCATGACTTTGGCCCGCTGGAAGGGCCTGGCTGGGCCGCCAATGCCATCGGCGGCGCCTGCGAAATCTACCGGTTCGGAAGGTTTCTCCGCGATGAGGAATGGCAGGCCAAGGCCCTGCGCATTCTGGACCATGTTCTCGAGGACGGTTTCATCGACGAAGAGACAGGCTTCATTCGCGGATACCGCCACACGGTCAACAATGAGTTCTACCTCAACTATCGCCACAACTCGGACTGGTTTTGCGCCGGCGCGATGGCCAAGAATGCCTTCCAACTGCTGACCTTTGCCGATGAACTGGGCAGCGATCCCCGTGCTGAGCGGATGCGCCGCACGGCCCTGCGCTGTGCCGATTGGATCCACACCAAAGTCCCAGCAACACCAAATGGCTGGTTTCCTCGCCGCTGCACGCCCACGGGCGAGGTCTATCGCCAGGATGCGAACGGACAAAAAGAAGATCCGTTTTGGCAAACGTCAGCCGACGGCCTGTTTATCCTCCAGCTTCAGGCGGCCCTCACCAGCCGCGGCTTGGCCGATTACCGTCAAGCGATGGCCGATAAGATCGCTGTTCTTGTTCGTGAAAAAGGGATATTCGGGAGCATTAACCAGGATACTTATGATCCCAAAGAAAGCGTGGCCTATGCCGTGGCGTTTCGCACGTTACTCTCGGCGGCGCGGATCCTGGGGGATGAATCGGTGCGCGGCTTTGCCTACGACGCTTGTCTGGGAGGCCTGGAGCAGTTCCGGATGCGGGAAGACCGCAACGGCGTCGCCACGAACGGGCTGCTCATCATGGAGCGCTCCTGGGATACCGCCTACCTCTGGGAGAACGCGGAAGCAGCCCTGGCCTATTTTGAAGCCGCACAAGACACCCAGACCGAAGACCCCAATCGAAGCCGCCAATACCTCCTCGACGGTCTGACGATATTGCGGGCAATTGCCAAGCACCACTATGGCCCTTACGGCTTTCTCACCGAGGGGGTCGATTGGAACAATGCCGTCGGACAGCAACATCACATCGACCAAAAGCGCTTTGGCGCCATCCAATACACCGAGCCTTTTCTCAATAATCAGCACATTGCCGAGCCCACGCTGTTCTATCTTGAGCATTGTGCCACGCGAGAAGATGTGGACAATGCAATCACATGGAGCGACATCGAAGGCAATGTCCTCCTGAAAGGGCGCCCATAGGCCCGGCACACCGGCTGTGGTACCGGCCAAAGCCGTACACCTAAGAACAAAGAGGGGAAGAAACTTATGCAACTCCATGAAAACGAGACTTCGCCAACCGCGGGGACCGTGGGCTGTACGTCCGGGTGCGCCTGCGTGGATCGGCGCACCTTCGTAAAAGCGGCCGGCCTCGGCGCCTTGGCCCTGCTGAATCTGCCCGGACAGGCCATGGCCGGGCCCTTCGATGCGTCGGATTTTGAGAGGCTCGTGCCGGCGGACAAGAAACTGACCCGAGAATGGTTGGATGCTCTGTTTGCGCGCGGTGTTCCCAGAGTTTATCGGGGCGACGATCTGAAACTGATCGGTATGCCGGTCGGCGGGATTTGCGCGGGGCAGGTGAATCTGGGCGGCGACGGCCGCCTCTGGCATTGGGACATATTTAACAAGCCCATTACGACCGGCGCCGAGCACTATGCGACACCCATGACGCCGGAGTCGCCGCTCGCGCAGGGCTTCCGGTTGAAGGTCAGGGAGGAGGTCCGCGCGCTGGACGCCACGGGCTTCGCCGGCGTGAGTTTCCGCGGCGAATACCCGATAGGCACTGTCGATTATCGTGATCCAGTGGTGCCCGTGGAAGTCCGGCTCGAAGCCTTTTCGCCGTTCATTCCCCTGAATACCGAGGACTCCAGTCTCCCGGCCATCGTCATGCGGTTTACACTGAAGAACACCGGGGCGCATGCGGTGGAGGCCGAGTTGACCGGATATTTGGAGAACGTCGTCTGTCTCTACAGCAACAGCCTGAACGGCCTGCGCTGCAACCGCGTCGCCCAGAGCACAGGATTGACCTTCATCGAATCCACGGCCAGAAAGAGCGAAGCACCCCCGGAAGCTCCAAGACCGGACATTCTCTTTGAAAACTGGGACAAGGACACCTACGAAGGCTGGAGCGTCGAGGGAACGGCGTTTGGGACAGGCCCGATCTTGAAGTCGGCCATGCCGGAGTATCAGGGCGATGTGGGCGGCGATACGGAGCGCGTGGTCAACTCGCACGCGAGTGCGCCCGGCGGCGAAGTGGGCGGAAAAGACACGGCCACGGGCAGGCTGCTGAGCCGGGCGTTCGCGATTGAGCGCCGCTTCATTCGCTTTTGGATCGGCGGCGGCAGTTCCAGCAACACCTGCGTGAATTTGCTGGTGGATGGCAAGGCCGTCCGTACGGCCTCGGGACAGAACAACAACAAGATGGCCCTCCAGACCTTCGACGTGCGCCGCCTCAAAGGCACGATGGCGCACCTCGAAATCGTCGATGCGGAGTCCGGCGGGTGGGGCAACATCGGCGTGGGCAGCATCGTCTTTTCCGATCAGCCCTTGGAAATGGGCGCATTGGAGACGCTACACGACTTCGGCTCGATGGGCATCGGGCTGATCGGCGAAGCACCAGACTTCGCCTCCAGCGATGCGGAAGTCCCGCTCGAGGACACGCTGATGAGTGAAATTGGCCGCAGACTGCCCCTGGAGCCCGGGCAAACTGCGACGGTTTCGTTCATTATTACATGGCACTTCCCCAACCTCAGTCTGGACAAGCTGCCGGGCGGTCGCTATTACGCGGCGCGCTTTAATTCCGCACTGGCAGTCGCGGAGTACGTGACCACCAACTTCGCGCGCTTGTCCGAAGACACAAAGTTCTGGCGCGACACCTGGTATGACTCGACGCTGCCCTACTGGTTCCTCGACCGCACCTTTCTCAACACCTCCATTCTCGCCACTTCGACCTGCCACCGCTTCAACGACGGGCGTTTCTACGGCTGGGAAGGCGTTGGTTGTTTCCGGAGTTGGAACGCGACACGCGCGCCCGCGTGGATTTCGGCCTCGCCCAGCAGCTCGACGGCGCGATCTTCTTCCGGGGCGAGCACATCAATTTCCCCGCCATTGACGCGCAGGCCGGCGCGATTCTGCGCGCCTACCGTGAGCACCAGATGTCGCGTGACGACGCGTTCCTCCGCACGGTTTGGCCCGGCGTCAAGCGCGCGACCGAATGGCTGATCGCCAAGGACGCCAACGGCGACGGCATCATCGAGAGCAACCAGCACAACACGCTGGACAC
>JACPGD010000457.1 GCA_016182645.1 Candidatus Hydrogenedentota bacterium
CCTTTATCCCCACGCCCAGGTCACGGTGCAGCAAGCGAGAGTCCTTGTTCGAGCCCCGCTGGTCCCGATCCATGTCAGGGATGAACACGATGGGAAACTCGAGGCCCTTGGCCTGGTGGATGCTCATTATCAGCACGGCGCCCGCGCTTTCCGGCTGCAAGACCGCTTCGCCTTCACGCAGTGATTCCTCGCGCGCCTCGTCGAGATATTTCACGTAACTATAAAGCGACGCCGGCGCATGCCGGGAAAACTCGAGGGCGAGGTCCACCAGTTTCCGAACGTTGGACGCCTTCTGCACGCCATTGAACTGGGCCAGAAGCACCGCCTCGAAACCGGAGACCTCGAGTATCCAGCGCAAATATGCGGGCAGCGGCATATCCATATTTGCACGCAGTGTATGCACGAGTGCGCGCACAGGTTCGAGCACTGCCGGCTCCGCCATCTCTTTCGGGGGCCGATTGGCATGAAAAGCCGCTGCCAAGCCTTCGCGACGGGTAAGCCAAAACAGATCCTCGTCGGATAGTCCGGCAAATGGGCTCCGCAAGAACGCCAAGAGCGCCGCTTCATTCCAGGGGTCGATCACCACCTTGAGCAGGTTGAGCACATCCAGGAATTCCTGCCGGCGATAGAACCCGCGGCCTTGCATCAATTGGTAGGGAATGCGGGCGCGGCGCAGGGCATCCTCGTAGAGATAGGCGTCAGTCAGACTTCGGAAAAGAATGGCCACATCACCGAAGGTGGCCGGCCTGAACGCTTTTGTCTCGCGGCCGAATACCGGCAGCGGGGCGTTCCCCTCGCAGAGTTCCAGGATGCGCCCGGCAATGAGGGCGGCCTCCGCGCGGCGACAGTCCTCCATGATCTTTCTTTGCCCGTCTTCCGCCCCCGGCGTGATTAGAAACTCGATCCGTTGACCGTCTTGACGGGGACGGTGCGTGGACATCGGGAGAAATTCCCCCAGGTTGTCGAGCAGCCCGCTGCCGCGAAAGAAATCGTTCACGAATTCCAGAATCTCGGGCAAGGAACGAAAGTTTTGCCCCAAGGGCAACAGTTGCGAAGCCGCCCCACGCGCTTCCTGGAACACTCCCAGCTCCGCGCCGCGAAAGTAATAGATGGATTGTTTGGCATCGCCGACCACAAAGAGCCGCGGCCCGCCGGGCTCTCGAGCGAGTCGTTCCACAATCTCCGCCTGCACCCCGTCCGTGTCTTGAAATTCGTCGATGAGCAAGAACTGAATGCTTCCCGCCACGCGCGCCCGTAAGGCCGGATTGTCTCCAAGGGCGCGGACGGTCATCTCGATCAAGTCGTCAAAATCATAGGCGGCGTTTTCGCGCTTGTCTTCAGCATAGGCCCTGTCCATTTGCGCAAAGACGCGCAGCACAGCGCAGCATAAGACGGCACTCTCTCCCTCGAGGGTCTCGTCCGTCTCTTCTTGCTTCGCGAGGCTGTCCGCCCACTTGACGATGGCGGTCTGGAGTTCCGTGATCTCTTTGAACCTTGCGGGCGTCAGCCAATGCTTCGCATAGCCGTTGATGCCATCCTTCATCAAGAACTCGTCGAGACAGCGCTGAATCTGTTGCGCTGATTTCGCTTCGAGCAGGGCCAGGAAATTCCTGATGAAACGCTCACGGCGTTGCTCGCGCCCGTCTTCGGGGTTCTGGCACAGTCCCGTCAATTGCTGAAGCCGCCGCAGGAAGCTGCGCACTTTGGGATCGTGCTTCAACGCCTTCAACCGGCGTTCCCGTTCCTGTGTTGCGGTCTTCGCCCATTCCCGGCACAGTTTTGTCGGATCGTCGAGTGGCCACCGCCGCGCGAGGCGGTGCAGCAAACCGCGCCGGTTTAATAGCCCATGCATCATCTGCTCCGTCTGGGGCAGAGTGAGGGTGGCGGCGGCGTGAAACATGTCCGCGTCCTCTGCCTCAATTAGTTCGTGGAGTACGCGGTTGACCACCTCCCCCCGGAGCAACCGGCTTTCGGACTCGGCCATCACGCGGAAATCCGGGTCCAAGCCGAGCCGCAGGGCGTTCTCACGGAGCAGGGCGGTGCAGAACGAATGAATGGTCGAGATTCTCGCATACTCGAGTTGGCGCTCCAGACCGCGCCACCGGGTCATCACTTCGGGGTCATTGACGTCGGCCCGATCGCGAAACGCGCTGCGCAGCCGCTGTTTCATTTCACCGGCGGCCTTGTCCGTAAACGTGATGGCCACGATGGCCTCCAGCGGCGCCAAGTCCTTCTCGAGCAGGTGCACAATCCGGTCCACGAGCACGCGCGTCTTGCCGGAACCTGCCCCCGCATCGACGCAGATCCGCGGCTCCAGGGAGTAAATCGCTTGTCTTTGTTGTTCTGTGTATTCCATGCGTGCCGTAGCCGGGGCTTCCAGCCCCGATACTTGAAGGTGCTCTGTGCAGCCAGGGATTCCAGCCCCGCTTCCCAGATTCTAGCCTGCGGCATTAATGCAAAGCTGATGGCCGCGGATCAATTTGCACGGGAAACGTGGTAGAATACCGGCAAGCCGCATCGGGCGTGATTGACCGCCGGCCACAAAAGGATTCATGACGAGAAATCATCACTATACGCTCGCGGAAGAAATCGCAAATGCCGTGACCCACGGGCTCGGCGCCGTCCTGAGCCTCGTGGGTCTGACCGCGCTGGTCATTTATGCGGCCTATGACGCGGACCCGTGGCGCATTGTCAGTGTCAGTATTTTTGGCGCTACGCTCATCTTGCTCTATGCCGCGTCAACCCTCTACCACGCCGTGCCGCACCCGCCGGTCAAGCGCGCCATGCGCATTGTGGACCACTGCGCGATCTATCTGCTGATCGCGGGCACCTACACCCCCTTTCTTCTGGTCAACATGCGCGGGCCCTGGGGCTGGTCCCTCTTTGGCGTGCTCTGGGGCATTGCCGTCGCTGGCTGTGTTTTCAAGGTCTTTTTCACCGGACGATGGGACAAACTGTCCACGGCCCTCTATGTGGCGATGGGCTGGGCCATTGTGGTCGCGCTCAAGCCAACCCTTGAAATGGTCCCCGTGGGCGCCTTGATCCTCATGCTCATGGGCGGGATCGCCTACACGGGCGGCACGATTTTCTATCACTGGGACCGCCTGCCTTTTAACCACGCCATCTGGCACGTCTGCGTCATGAGCGGTAGCGCGACGCACTACTGCGCCATCTTCTTCTTTGTCCTCCCTGTCCCCACGCTTGTTCACGGGTAGATCATAGAGTGCGCATCCGTGCGCGCGTTTCGGGGGAGACAGCGCGAAGACGTAGGGGGTACACACCCGCAAGCAGCAACGTCCACAGCGCGTAAACCACCACGACCGCCGGCCGTTGCACGGACATAATGGCGGCCAACGCCGCACAGACAAGCACCGTGCCTAGACTGCACGACAGCAGCAGTGCATAGGGAAAGCGGATGTAGGCAGCGTCGTACAGAGGCCGGTGGTTGCGGTGCAGCGCGAGCGCGCCGAGAGAGATGACGGCCGTAACGCCCAGAATGCCAATGGCCGCGAGGTACCCGTAGAAGTCCGGATCCTTGCCGCACGCCAGCAGCACGGCCACGCCCAAGAAGAACAGGGTCACGGCACGTTGCGGTGAATGGGTGCGCGGGGTAATCTTTGCCAGGGCTGGCGGCAGAAACCCGTCGCGCGCCTGGGCAAAGATTTCACGCGGCAGGGCGATGGCGGCGGCGTTGAGCGAAGTCAGCGCCGCGGTCACCGCACCGAGCGAGAGAAACGGCAGCAGCCAAGTGGGAAGAAAGAGCGCGCCGGAGTCGTTGAGCGGCGTGCGCATGCTGGCGAGGCCCGTTGCATCGGGCGGCGCCGCGCTGACAAATACGACGCCCACCAGAATGTAAATCGCCGCGACCACGCCACCGCCGAGTAATAAGGCGCGCGGAATGTTCCGTGGGGCGTCCCGGATCTCCTCTCCCATTTCCGCAATGACTTGAAACCCCATGCAGGTGCTGTAACAAAGTAAGACCGCCTCACCAAAGGCCGCCGGGCCGGCCGGTGGCCAGAGCGTGACGGCCGGCGCGGCGTGCCAGAGCCCGCCTAGGCCGTAGATCAGCAGGGCCGCCACAAACTGCGCGGACAAGATCACCTGGAGCGAAATGGCAAGACGGACCCCGAAACAGTAGACGGCGTAGAACAGCGCGAGCAGGCCAAGCCCCGCGGCATGCGGCGGGACTCCCGGGAGCACTTCCTGGAGGTAGAGGGCCAGCGTCAACGCAACCACGGCCGTGGAACTGCACCCGCCCAACAGAATCCAATAGGACGTCAAGACGCCAGCGAACGGATGGAGCAAGCGCGCGGCGAAGTAATACCCGCCGCCCGCCCGCGGCAGGACGCCCGCCAGTTGAATCAGCGGCACCACCCCGGCCAGCGAGATGAGCATCGCAAGCAGAAAGGCGAGCCAGATGGCGCCGCCGGCCTTCGCCGCGATGTCGCGCACGAGCACGAAAATGCCCGCACCCACAACACCGCCCACTACCAACGCGACGGCGCCAGTGAGTGAAATGGTGCGCACCAACGCCGGCGCCGCGCGCTCTGGGAGCATGTTCACGTCTCCTATGACTCCAAGAACTCCACGCCCTCGGGCACGGAACGGACCACGCTTGAGTTCCAAGGCCCAAGCTGACCGGCAATGTCCTCCGCTTGCGCGCGCTCCCGGCATAGTCCGAAGAGCGTGGGGCCACTGCCGCTCATCGCCGCGGCGGCACAGCCGAGCCGGATCAGCTGCGCTTTGATTGCCGCCAGTTCCGGATGTTGGGCGAACACCGGCACTTCCATCTTGTTGAACACGATCCCGGCGATGTTCCCCTGTTCGAGCGTCTTGAGAATCGTGTCGAATGAGGGCGTGCGGCCGTTGACCGGCAGCTCGGTCTTGTAGGTGAGCAACTCGTGGTGGTACACGCTCGCGCTGGAGACGCGAAGCGGTGGGTGCACCAGTACGAACCACGTTTCGGGCAGGGCCGGCAGCGGTGTCAGTTGTTCGCCACGCTCCGCCCCGGCCATGGTCCCGCCGCGGAGACAGTAGGGCACGTCGGCGCCCAATTCGCAGGCGAGCAAGGACAGACGTTCGAGCGGCCACGCCAGCTTCCACAGTGTGTTGAGACCGAGCAGCGCCGCCGCGGCATTGCCCGAACCGCCCGCCAGCCCGGCCGCCACGGGGATGCGTTTTTCGAGTTGGAAGCGGGCGCCCACCGCCGCGCCGCTCTTTTCCCGCAGCAAGCGGGCCGCACGGAGGACCAGGTTGGTTTCGTCCACCGGCAGGTCCGGATTGGAACAAGAGAGCGCGAGAGCAGTCTCCTGGGCCTCGAGGTGCAGGTCGTCGTGCAAACTGACCGTCTGAAAAATCGTCTCGATGTTGTGATAGCCGTCGCGTCGCTTGTTCAGCACGTCGAGATAGAGATTGATCTTGGCGTAAGAACGCACACACAGCATGGCCGCTGGTCCGGTCATACACTTTCTCCAAACCATGACGTCATCATTATGTCAAATCGCCAAGTCACTATCTCTTTGAGCGATGGTCATCAAAGTAGCGCAAGCACTTGCTCAAGAAACTCGCAGTACGCGCTGCATAGACAGCGCGTGCCGCTCTCCGGGATGTTACCGCCGGCGAAGCCAATCGGGGTGTAGCCGGCGAGGCGGATCGAGCAAATGCCCGCGCCGCTGTCTTCGATGCCGACGACGTGGTGGCGCTCCTCGAACGGAATGCCCAGGCCGACGCGGCAGGTCTCCGCATAGAGCCATGGGTGCGGCTTGGGTGAGAGTTCGCCGAGCGTGCCCGGTTCGCCCGCGCGCAAGGGAAAGCCAGCAGTGATGATGGCGTCGTAGAACTGCGCGGGATCGCCAAGATCGAGTGTGCGAAAGGCAGAGATGATCTCGGGCCACGCTTTCTCGTAGAGGCCGGAAGTGACCAAGCCGATGCGAATGCCTCGGCGCTTCAACTCGAGCAGGAACGGCTTCAGTCCTGGCGCCGGCTGAAACGCGTTCGCGCGCCCGCGTCCCTCGGCGATCTCTTTCAGTTCCCGGTGCGTGTGCTCAAAATAATAGCGGCGCGCTTCCTCGATGGTTTTGTCCGGACAGTACTTGCGCACGCAGTACTGCAGGTGCTCCGACACACTGTGACCGGACACATAGGGCAGGTCGGCTTCTTCCAACTCGAATTTCGGGTTATCCAGCAAACTCGCCGTCGACCTCTGAATCATCCAAATCCAAAACGCCTCGCTGCGCACGCTGGTGCCGTCCAGATCCATCAGCACCGCTTTGACCGGTTTCCGCAGTGCCACCGGATGCACGGGATAATACGCCGGATACCCCATGGCCGACTTGACATACGCCAGCGTGTGCCGGGCAAATCCAACAAACTCCACCTTTCCATCGCCCGTTGCCGCCACCGCCTGCACGCCGTCCGCGCCCACGGCAAACACTGAATCGCTGCACCGATCCCGAAGCACCAGGCCGGAATCCGCGGAAAAGGAACCCAGGTTCGGGAAATGGACTGTATTGTTCATAACTCCACCAGCACTTTGTTCTGGGGCAGGAGTATACCGCACGAGATGGGCCATCCTGATCCAAGTCTGAGTGTTGGTCCGAACGCGCGGTGTTCAGCGCCGGTCGTCGACGGACATAACGGCCGCGCTCCAGGGGCACCATTGACCCACGTCCTGGATCCACGCGTCGCGATGCGCTTCGATATAGGATGGCGTGCCGTCGCATAGTTCGATGGTGAAATCCGCCCATTCGACTTGCTGGGGATCAACGTGCCACGACCAGCGCTCGTCGCAATCGGTCCCGGCCACTATTTCGAGGAAGTTGGGTACGCGTGAGGGCCCTTCGCCCAGCAGACCGATGGCCGTATCGATGAATGCGTCGTTGGTAATCCAGAGATCGATTTCGTCGCCGGCCACTTCGAAGCTAATGAGCGCGCCGCCCGTGCGTTCGGGACAAGGGGCGAGCGGGGGCCACGGGCAACCTTCGAGGCAGGCGCCCAGTCCAAGGGCGAACATCATTAGAATCCGCATGCAGGGTCTCCACGTCCGTTCTTCCTTTGATTGTACCCTGCTCTCTGGGGGGACGTTACAAAGACCGGGGGGAACGGGGCTGGAAGCCCCGGCTACGTTTTGTTTGCGCAAGTTGACCCGGCGTGCGCATTATAGGGGTGGCGCATGGTGCCGCCTGGAGGGAGTAAACATGAGGACAACATACTCGAAACGGGGCCTTGCGATTGGCCTGGCTGCGGTGTTTTGCTGCATATCGATTGCGCAATGGGCCACCGCCGCCGAAACCGGCCAGACCGAGAAGTGGGTAAGTCTGTTTAACGGGAAAGACCTCGATGGCTGGACGCCCAAGATTAAGGGTCACCCGCTGGGCGAGAATCTCGGGAACACGTTCCGTGTCGAGGACGGTGTCCTCAAAGTCGCTTACGATGCCTATGAGAAATTCGAGGGCAAGTTCGGTCATCTCTTCTATAAATATCCCTACTCAAACTACCGGTTGCGCGTCGAGTATCGATTCGTGGGCGAACAAGTGCCGGGCGGCCCGAGTTGGGCGTGGCGGAACAGCGGCGCCATGCTCCATTGCCAGGACCCGAAAAGCATGGGGCAGGACCAGGATTTTCCGGTGAGCATCGAGGTGCAGTTTCTCGGTGGCGACGACAAGGAAGAACGCCACACCGCCAATCTCTGC
>JACPGD010000458.1 GCA_016182645.1 Candidatus Hydrogenedentota bacterium
TCGAACCAATGAATGCACCTGCCCCGCAGCGGGCAATCAGAGTGCGGATGGAAGCATGGTTGGGCCGGACAGCAGCGCAATCGAGCGGTCGTCAAGCCGCCCGCACTATTTGACACGGCATTCTCATGGAAGCTGCCACCCCCATCGTTTTCATTGTTCATTTGCCGGATTTAGGTTCAAACACTATCGCGCGGCAGCGGTCCAAAGGAGGAAGGGGTAGGAGGCGCCTTCCTCGATGCCCCAGACGTTCTCGAAGTCCCAACCCGCCGCGGTGAACGTGGCCTGCTGCATCATTTGCGCCGTTGTCAGTCCCGTACCGCCGTCCAAGGAGTTGGTGCGACCGGTCGTCTCGGTGTCCCAGAAGCAGGCGGTGACCGTGGTCGGGGGAAAGGCAGTCGAGTACGCGATCAGCCCACCGGCGTCGCCTTCGGTAGTGACTGCACCCGCGGCAAAGCAGCGGACAAATGTGGCGGGGATGTTGTTCCAGGAGGATTCGCCCACCAGTCCACCGATTCGGTCGGGGCCGGTGACAGGACCCAAAGCGTGGCAGTCGCTGATGGTGGCGGCGCCGCAAATGCCGATCAGGCCGCCGTCGCTGCCAACATCCTCGCCGTTGACTGCTCCATCCGCAAAACATTGGGTCACGGGTGTTTCGTAGTCAAAGCCAATCAGGCCGCCCGCAGCGGCGCCGTAGCTGCGCCCGATCAGACCGCCGACTTCATACCCGCCGGTGACCTCGCTGGAGCTGTCACAGTCTTGCACCGTCCCGCCGTTGTGAATGCCGATCAGTCCGCCGATGTAGGCGTGAACTCCGGTCACATTGCCGCTGGAAGAACATTCGGACACCAAGATTCCACTGCCGCCCAGGAGTCCGCCGACTCCGATCCGGCCGCTGACGGTGGCGCTGGACCTGCAACCGGTCACCGGGCCCGAAGCGGAACCTGCCAGCCCGCCGATGGCATCGACTTCATTGCTGCTCTCGAGTGTGGAGGATACCGTGCCGGCCGTGGAACAGTTGTCCACGGGCAGCGACGCCCAGCCGAGAAGGCCCCCAATATAGCGCGCGCCCGCCACGGGCGTGTCCGAGTGGCAATTGTTAATGGCGCCGCTGCCGGCATAGCCGCAGAGCGCGCCCGTGCGGTTGCCGCCGGCAATCGAGCCGCCGCTCAGGTTCACGTCCATGATGAATGCCGCTTGCGTCGAGGACTCGAAGACGCCGGCCCACCCGAACAGGCCGACATTGTCTTGCTCTGGCCGGTTGATGAATAGGCCCGAGATCGTGAAGCTGTTGCCATAGAATTGTCCGATGAAAGGCGCGGCCTGTGTGCCGATGGGATCAAAGCCTGCGCCGCCCTTGCGCGACGCCGTGGATGAGGCGTCAATATCTCCGGCCAGTGCGTAGTTGCCATCGAGGGGATAGGCGGGATCATTGCCAATCTTCTGCAACTCGTCGATGTCGTCGATGGGAGTGGGTTCCGGGCCGAGGGAAACCACAATGTTGATGGCGGTGCCGGCGTTCACGCAAGCGCCGAACGCGGGATCCTGGCTGATGATGCCGAAGCGCAGTTCCGTGGCGTGAAAGACTTCCGTTATCGTTCCGAGTTGGAGACCGCTGACGGCCAGCGTGTTCGACGCGCTGAATCGCGACTCGTTCGTCAAATCGGGGACGCGCGCCAAGTTGCAGGGCGGGCCTGAAGAGACCACAAGAGTTACGCTCGCGCCGGGGAGCACCGGCGTGTTTGCCAGCGGACTCTGGCTGATTACGGAACCCGCCGGGACAGTGTCGCTCTCCAATTCCCCCACACCGCCGAGCACCAGCCCGGACCCGGTGATCGCCGCTTCCGCATTGAGGCGAGTCAAGCCCACGACGTCGGGCACAAGGAGGGGCGCTGGACCGTCCGAGACGACCAGATCGACCGCGGTGCCGGAATTGACGGTGGCGCCTGCAAGGGGATTCTGACTGATTACGCTGCCCGCGGGGACGGTGTCGCTGAAGGTGTGTGTGACCTCGCCCAGGACCAAGTCCGCGTTTTGAATCGCCAGTTCCGCTTCGATCTCTGTCAGCCCGACCACGTCAGGCGCCTCAACAGATTCCGGCCCGAGCGAGACAGTCAGGGAAACCGCAGCGCCCGGGCGCGCGTTGACACCGCCCACAGGATTTTGGCGGATAACGATGTTGACCGGGACCGTGGCGCTGAATTCATGCGTCACCTCGCCCACCGTCAACCCCGCCGCCTCGATGGCGTTTTCGGCGGCCTGCTGCGTGTTGCCAGTGACGTCGGGCACCCGGATGAAGAGAGGACAGCCCGTGAGGGAGACCACCGCCCAAATCAGACCCAGCGCCAGAAATGCCGCGCTCGCCGAGCGCGGCACTCCCCGGTTACTCAGATTTGCGGTGACACTCGATTCCATTGCGACCGTGCCAGTTCCGCGCTCGCCGAGCGCGACACTAAACAACCGGGGATGCTTCATGACAAAATCCTCCGCGCCAGTGCTAATCAGTATAACACGGAACCTGCGTACATGTTTGGCGCCCACCGGCGCGGCCGGGGCTTGGCGCTAAACTCTTGACATTGACAGGCTTCCGAGTCCTGTGGTACCGTGCTGTCTGCTGCCGTGAGGGTGCCCAAGAGGGGTTTGATGAGGTCAAAAATGAAGCATACATCGTGGATATTGACGCTGGCCGTCGGGCTGTCGTTGCTGATTCCGGTTCGGGGGGCATTTGGCTGGGGCGAACGGGCGCAGCAGACTATTTCGATGATGGCGACCCAGGTACTGAAAGAACAGTACAAGGAAGTATTCCGCCCGGGCGATTCCAATTTTGAGAAGGACGTGATGCGCGGCGCCATTTCCGGTTCGAAGGTGTTGGCCGAATTCCTGCCGCTCAACTCGGATGCGGAAACGATGCAAGCCGTGAGTGCGGAGATCCAACTGCTGCACGATGTGCAACAATACGGGACGACCTCGTACTTTGCCTTTCGCATGGGGGTGTTGTCCGCGCTCGTGGCCGACATCATCGTCCCCTATGGCTTCAGTTGGCGAGAAGATGACGTTTCCATTCAGGCGCGTGTCAATGCAGACATCGACAAGCGCTTGGGCGATTACGCCTTCCGGCCGTCCAATAACAGGCGGACCCTGATTCGGGACACGGCCGAGTATTTCCGCACGCACCGGTCGTTCCATGAGAGCGACAAACAGTTGATTCTGGACGACTATCTGCGGGGGCCGGGGTACAACGGCTTCCTGAAGAAGGGCGGCCCGGCCTACTTTGAACGTGCCGTGGGCGCCGTGGCGGACGCCTGGCACACGGTGCTCAGTCCGGAAAGTGGAAAAATCGTGGGGACGGCGTCCAAGCGCCAACTCACGTGGTATTTCGTGAAAGAGGTGGAGTACCTCCTGAACGTGAAGAACAACTACCATCAGGCCATCAAGGCCTATGAGCACCTCACAACCATCAACAGCGATATAACCGCGGCGTTCGAGAGCGCCGGGGACCTTTTCTATAACTTCGGCAAAGCGCGCGGTAATCTCGAAGCAGTGGACCGTGGCGTGCGCGAATGGCAGAAAGCCTATGACATGGGCGGGCCTGAACGCAGCCGGCTTTCGACCAAGCTTTCCGACCATTACCTGACCGAGGGACAATTCCTGCTGGTGCGCGCGGCAAGCGATGAGGCGGAAGACAATGACCTGCCGAACGCCCTGGATGCGTTTGAGGAAGCGTTGCAGTACAACCGGACCAGCCAGCAGGCAGCGGACCTGATCGAGAAGACACACATCGCCATTGCGGACCGGCGTGAACGGCTGCAACTGGCGGTCCAACTGATTGCCAATGCGGAGAGTGTCCGCGAATCGGCGGACTCGGCCCGGGTGCAAGGCGATTACAACAGCGCGCTGACCAAGTATCAACAGGCCATCACGGTGTATGAAGCAGTGGATGACGAGTTCAAAGACCAGGCCGCGGCGGCGGAAAACGGCGCCCGCGAATCCACGCGCGGCATCACGAACGTTATTGACGATGTCTTTGACAAGGCGAGCGAAGCGATCGAACAAGGCGACCGGCTCCAGGAAACGAACAAATATGAAGAGGCGATAAGCTCTTACGAACGCGTCGATAGCATCGTCAATGTCATCCCGGCCGACGCGAAGGCCTCACACCTGCAACAAAAAGATGAGACGCTCAGACTGGCCGCAAACAAGATCGACGAAGCGAAGAACGCCAAGATCCGCTACGATGCCGCACAGGCCCAGCAGCAGCAACAGAAGAAGTAGCCTCCAATCTAAGTAGGCGCTTGAATTACTGCCGCGAAGTTGGGTTTCCAGCCGCCCCTATTTGACGCGCCCTGGTAGCGCAAGATAGAATAGGATCCTTCCTCGAAGGGCGATTAGCTCAGCTGGCTAGAGCGCCGTCTTCACACGGCGGAGGTCACTGGTTCAAGCCCAGTATCGCCCACCATTCCCTTCTTTCGGGACTTCCACAAACCTGCACTTCGCCCAGGATCTCGCCTGAATGAAACGGCGCGTGCGGCGCGGCCGAGTGGTAAATTGTCTCGATGACTGCCTTCGGGGTGAAACATTCAGCGCAGCGGTGGCGGCGTGGTGGCCGGCTTGGCTTTACCCAGATATTCACTGACCCCGCCGAGCGCGCCCAGGACCGCGGTGGCTTCGTAGGGCAGGTAGACGACCTTGTTGTCGCGGCCGGAA
>JACPGD010000459.1 GCA_016182645.1 Candidatus Hydrogenedentota bacterium
GTTCAACGAGGAGGGACGGGAAGCGCCCGCGGGTAATTATCTGTCGAAAGTGGAAGCACCGCTCACGCGCTTCCGCATCCCTCCGAAAGAGCTGGAAGAGATGCTGCCGCAGCAATTGCTAATGCTGCAGACCGCGTTGAATGCCTGGGAAGATGCCGCTCGCCTTGAATCATTCCGAGGCAGAGAAGAGACAGGCCACGCGGATACCGGCGTGTTCATCGGTGTAGCGCTTGACCTGAACACGACCAATTTCCATGTGCGCTGGATGCTGGAACAGAAAGCGCGGACATGGGCGGCGGACACCCTGACGGCTGGCGCGCGCACGACGTGGATTGAGTGCATGCGCGAAGCCTATGGGCCGCCATTGACGCCCAACCGAGTGATGGGCGCGCTGGCAAGTGTGATTGCGAGCCGGATCGCACGCGAATTAAAGACAGGCGGCCCCAGTTTCACGATCGCCAGCGAAGACACCTCGGGCTTGAATGCCTTGCAAGCCGCGGTGCGTGCTTTGCAGCGCCGCGAGATCAATAAGGCGGTGGTGGGTGCGGTGGACCTGCCCGGTGATCCGCGCATGACGCTGTCCGACACACAGGGTGTCAATCCCCCGAGGGAAGGCGCTGTCGCGCTCGTGCTGAAACGCGTGGAAGATGCAAACCGGGACGGGGATCGCGTCTACGCGGTAATTCGCGGGATCGACTTTTCCAGCGGCGGTGAGGCCGGTGGGACCAGCCCGGATGGCGAGACCATCCAGCGCTCCATCAGCGCGGCGATCAGCAAGGCGGGCGTTGGCGCCGAGACCATAGGTCTCGTTGAATGTTCGCTCCGCGGGGAACCTGAACACGACAGGCCGCTTTTGACCGCGCTTCAGGAGTGCTTCGCCCAGCCGGACAAACGCGCGCGCGCCCGCCTGAATAGTCTGCGCGCGAGCATCGGGCACACAGGCGCGGCCGCAGGGCTCGCCGCCCTCGCAAAGGTGGCTCTGTGCCTGCATCATCACGTGGTTCCGCCGCTGCCGTGGGATCTCGCGCTGGAAAAGAATGCGCGCTTGCGGGTACCGCGCGGCGCGGAGCATTGGCTGCATGATCGGGCGGAGGGGCCGCGACGCGCTCTGGTGCAGGCCTCGAGCGTCCAGGGGACCTGCGCAAGCGTCGTGCTGGAAGCCGCAACGGAAGTGGGCGCCGGGACGAAGCCGCGCCAGAGTATTCCTCAACGCCTACCGTTGGCGGAGGAGGCACTCTTTGTCGTCAGGGCCGCCCGGAAAGAAGATCTTGTCCCGCGCTTAGACTCTCTTCGCTCGTTTGGGGAGCACGCGGCCACGCGGCCCTTTGATTTGCTCGCGCGGGAGTGGCACACGCGCACGCGCGAACCGGTAGCAGGATTGGCGGTCACGTTTGTCGCACGGTCCGTGGCCGAATTATTGGATCAGGTCAGCGCGGTGACGTCCCTGCTCCGAGAAGCGCCGGAGAAACCCATCGGCGCGCGCGGTATCCTGACGCGCGAGCCGTTCCTGCAGGATCGAGTGTTCTATTCGCCCGGGCCGCTGGCCGAGCAAGGACAACTGGCTTTCGTCTTTCCCGGGTCCGGCAATCATTACGGAGACATGGGCCGCGAATTGTTTGCGCTATTTCCCGAAATCTTGCAGTCACAGGACGCGAATAACCAGCACCTGCGAACGCAGTTTCAGGCTGATGTCTTTTGGAACCCGCTGGGCGAGACCAATCTCAGCGCGGACCACGAGGCCATGATTTTCGGTCAAGTGTCGCTGGGCACGGCGCTAAGCGATCTCTTGCGTGCCTTTGGCCTCTGCCCGCGGTCGGTCATTGGATACAGCCTCGGCGAGACGGCGGGGCTCTTCGCGCTGGGCGCGTGGAAGGACCGCGACGCGATGTTGCAGCGCATCCATGCATCACGCCTGTTCACCCATGATCTGGCGGGCGATTGTGACGCCGCACGCCGCCGCTGGAGGCTGCCAAAGCAGGAAGCGGTGGATTGGGTGCTCGGCGTGATTGATCGGCCGATGAAGGTCGCCCGGGCCGCGCTGAAGAACCGCAAGAAGGTCTATCCGCTCATCGCAAACACCTTGCACGAGAGCGTTATCGGCGGCAACCGGCACGCGGTCGAGAAACTGATCACCGCGCTGCAGTGCCAGTTCATCCCACTCTCCGGCGTGACCACCGTGCACTGCGAAATTGTGAAGGAAGTGGAGCAGGAGTATCGCGACATCCATCTCTTCGAGACGACCCCGCCACCGGGCATACGCTTTTACAGCGGTGCCTGGGGCAGGGCCTATGACGTGACGCGCGAATCCGCCGCGGATTCGATCCTGGCGCAGGCCATCGATGGCGTGGATTTTCCCAAGGTCATCGAGGCCGCTTATGCCGATGGCGCCCGCATCTTTGTGGAACTCGGTCCCGGCAATTCCTGCACCCGCATGATTGGCCGCATCCTCGGGGACCGCTCCCACGTGGCCCGCGCGTTTTGTTTTCCCGGCCAGCCCGCATTTTCCATCCTGTTGCGCGGCCTGGCCCAACTGATTGCGGAAGGCGTCGCGGTCGATCTCGACGTGCTCTACGAGCGTGGCGCCGCGGCGGACTGGATCTCGCGGGCCGCCGCCGTGAATGATCCCAAGATTGTGTTGCAGCCAGGTGGCGCACCCTTCACGCGGCCGGATCTATCGACGCCCGCACCCGCCCCCGAAGTGCCGCGCCCGGAAGTGGCGCCTGTCCCCGCCGTACGAATGGAAACGTATGTGCCTGCGCCTGAAGTACAACTTGAAATACAACCATCGCCGCCCTCGTTGAGATCTCCCGCTCCTGGGTGCGCTCCGGTCGCCGCCGCGGAAATGACACCACTCCTGACCCAGTGGATTGCGGCGCAGGCCGCAACGGCGGCGGCGCACAGCGCGTATCTTGAGTTTTCCACGGCGATGTCTGAGACGCTTGCGCAAGTTGTGCAGCCGCGCAGCCGGGGCTTCCAGCCCCGCTCCGGAAGCCCGCAAGAGTATGATTGGGAGGTAGCACAGGCCCCGGAAACGGGGCTGGAAGCCCCGGCTATGCGACTGACGCGCGAACAGTGCCTGGAATTCGCCGTGGGGTCCATTGCTCGGGTACTTGGGGAAGAGTACGCGGAGGTCGATTCATATCCGACGCGCGTCAGGCTGCCAGACGAGCCGCTGATGCTGGTGGATCGCATCACGGAAATCGAAGGTGCGCCGCGCTCGCTGGAACCTGGCCGCGTGGTGACCGAGCACGATGTGTTGCACGGCGCGTGGTATTTGGACGGTGGTCGTATCCCCACGTGCATCGCGGTCGAAGCCGGCCAGGCGGATTTGTTCCTTTCGGGTTACCTCGGCATCGATGCTCAAACCCGCGGACGGTCGATGTACCGCTTGCTCGATGCGGAGGTCACCTTCCACAGCCGCCTGCCCGTGCCGGGCCAGGTCATCCGCTACGACATCCATATCGACCGCTTCTTCCGGCATGGCAATCCGTGGTTCTTCCACTTCCATTTCGATGCGACGGTGGACGGCCAACCCTTGATGAGCATGCGCAACGGCTGTGCCGGTTTCTTTACGCAGGAGGAATTGGCCGCCGGCCAGGGAGTTGTCGACCCGTCCATCCGCCGCGCCGCGCCCGCGGGCGGGAGTTCCAGTGAGCAGATGGCGTTTGTGCCCTTGCGCGAAGAAGCGTATTCCGAAACGCATATCGAAGCGTTGCGCCGTGGCGACCTTGCGGCCTGTTTCGGTCCTGCGTTTGCCGATCTGCCGTTGAGCGCGCCGCTGCCACTGCCTGCCGGCCGCATGCGGCTCGTCCACCGGGTCACGGCGCTCGAACCGGTCGGCGGCCGCTACGCCGCGGGCCGCATCGTCGCGGAGGCGGATATTCACCCGGACGACTGGTTCCTCACGTGCCATTTTGTCGATGACCGCGTGATGCCGGGCACGCTGATGTACGAATGCTGTCTGCACACGTTGCGGATCTACCTCACGCGCCTGGGCTGGGTGGGCGAGGCGGCGGAAACCGCGTGGGGGCCGATTCCAGGCGTCACGAGCCGGCTCAAGTGCCGTGGCCAGGTGCTGGAAACCACCCGATTGGTCACCTATGAGGTGATGATCAAGGAAGTGGGTTTTCGCCCCGAACCCTTCGCGCTCGCGGATGCGAAGATGTACGCCGACGGCAAGGCCATTGTGGAAATCGCCGACATGAGCCTGCAATTGACAGGATCTTCGCATGAGCTGCTCTCCAGCTACTGGGCCAGCAACTCCGCTATAGGTCCCACAGGTCCCATGGGCAAACCATCCGAGAAGCCCGCCCTCTATACGGAAGACCAGATTCTGGCTTTCGCGGAGGGCAAGCCTTCGGAAGCGTTCGGCGAGCGCTACCGCGTTTTCGACACGGACCGGTTCATCGCCCGTCTGCCGCGTCCGCCCTATTCCTTCGTCAGCCGCATCACGGACGTGCGGCATGAAGCATGGAAGATGGCCGCGGGCGGCATGGTGGAGGCCCAATACGACATCCCGCCCGATGCGTGGTACTTCGCGGCGGACCGCCAGGAGCACATGCCTTACGCCGTACTGCTCGAGGCAGCGCTCCAGGTGTGCGGCTGGTTCTCGGCCTATATGGGCAGCGCGCTGCACAGCGAGACTGATTTGAAATACCGCAACCTTGGCGGAACCTGCACGCTGTTCCAGCCGGTGACGCGCGATATGGGTCTGTTGACAACGCAGGTCCGCTGTACCGGCGTCTCGCAAAGTGGGGGCATGATCATTCAGCATTTCGAGCTGGACGTCACGAGTCCAAGAGGGCGTGTCTATCAAGGTTCAACCTATTTTGGGTTCTTCTCCCCCATGGCACTCGACAACCAGTTGGGCATTCGCGACGCGCAACGCCACGCCCCCGCAGCCGGGTCTTCCGGCCCCGTTCCCTTTCCCCATGCCGCACCTTTCCCGGACGAACGCCTGCGGATGGTCGAAAGCATAGACGCCTATCTCCCGAAGGGTGGCCCCGCTGAATTGGGCTTCATTCGCGGTAGCAAAACCGTCAATCACGCGGACTGGTTCTTCACCGCGCATTTCTATCAGGACCCGGTCATGCCGGGCTCGCTGGGACTGGAATCTTTTCTGCAATTGCTTAAGTTCGCCGCGCACCAACGCTGGAACTTGGGTGGGGCCACACAGTTTATCGCGCCGGTCTTGGGCCGGCCGCACACCTGGATATATCGCGGTCAAGTGGTGCCCCGCAATGGGGAAATGACGATCGAGGCGGCCATAACACAGGCAGACGATGCTCGAAAGCTCCTCGTGGCGGACGGCTTCGTGCTGGTGGACTGGCTTCCGATCTATGAACTGCGCAATTTCGGCCTTCAATGCCAATAACCTTGTCAGAGGCGGCCAAAGTACAGACATGGGCCGCTCTTGTATGCTATAATAGTCGCTTCAAATCGGCCTGCAATCGCGCCAAGAGGAATTACCCCCACTTAGAAAGGGACTCATAATGCACGCCTATGAAGACTGCACCTACTGCGGCGGGGAAGTGCGGGTAGAGACGCGTGACGTGGACTACCGGAAGGGGACCGGCATGTTTATCGTCAAGAACGTGCCTGCTGGTGTCTGCCAGGAATGTGGCGAGATGTACTTGAGCGCCGAAGTCACCCAGCGCATGGAACTGAACATCTCCCGTGTGAAAAACGGCCGCTCCAATGGGGTCGTGCCAATCATCGCCTACTGAGGGTGCCGTGAAATACGAGCGAGTCCACATCGACGCGATCACCTATGATCTACCGCCGGTCGTTGTCACTTCTGAGGAATTGGAGGAGCGGCTCGCACCGGTCTATGCGTCGCTGCATATTCCGGCGGGACAATTGGAATCGCTCACGGGCATCAGCGAGCGGCGCTGGTGGCCGGAGAACCACGTCCTTTCCGATGGCGCCATTGCTGCCGCGCACAAGGCTTTCGCCCAAACCGGCGCCACCCCCGGTGATGTTGAGACCATTATTTACGCCGGTGTGAACCGCGACCAGTTCGAGCCGGCGACCGCCTGCCGCGTGGCCGCCACACTGGGGGTCAATCCCGCGGCGGCGGTGTATGACATCAGCAACGCCTGTCTCGGCGTGCTCAACGGCATGCTTGACCTGGCCAACCGCATCGAACTGGGACAGATTCGCGCGGGGCTGGTCGTCTCGTGCGAGACAGCGCGCGAAATCGTGGAAGACAGCATTGACCGCCTGATGAACAATCGGACGATTGAGCAATTCGTCAATTCCTTCGCCACGCTCACCGGGGGCTCCGGCGCGGTGGCCGTGCTGATGACGGACGGGAGCTTCGACGGCGCGTCCACGCGCCGCCTGCTCGGCGGCACCACGCAGACCGCCCCGGAATACCACGGCCTCTGCCGCTGGGGCCTCGACGTCTTACGGAACCATACCCTGCGCCAACTCATGATCACCGACGCCGCCGCCGTCATGAAATACGGCGTCGAACTGGGCAAGCGCACCTGGGAAGCCTTCCTGCACGATATTGGGTGGGGCCGCGAACAAGTGGACAAAGTCATCTGCCACCAGGTCGGCATGGCCAATCAGAAAGCCATTCTCAGCGAGTTGGGCATCCCCGAATCGAAAGACTTCCAGACGTTCCCGTACCTCGGCAACATCGGTACCGTCTCCCTTCCGCTCACGGCCGCCCTCGCCGACGAGCGCGGCTTCCTCCAGCCCGGCGACCGCGTCGGCCTTCTTGGCATCGGCAGCGGGCTGAATTGCCTGATGCTCGGCGTGGAGTGGTGAGGGAGGGTATTGCGTGATGAAAAAACTTGATTGCTTGAAGTCCAACGTGAGCTGCGCCCACAACTCAGTGTCAATGAGACTCCTCAGCCCCGGAGGGGCGTCCGCCATTAGCCGGGGGTGGAGCGTAGCGGAACCCCCGGATCATGCACGTCTCCCCCTTGCGCGCCCTGAAGGGGCGCAGGCGGCCCAGCTTCTTGTTCTTGCTTGTGGCTTCCGATTTCCAAGGCACTAAACGAGAGGGCCAATGGCGCCTGGATGAACAGTTGAAGAACATGACTTCCAAGGAAAAGCTTGCTTTTTGGGATCGCAAGTACCAGGAAATGATTGAGGAAGAGGCTGAACCGCGTAAAGAAAAGAGCAAGTGCGATTCCCGTCCGGCTTCCATCGCAGCCAAAAGTACTTACCCCACGCCTCTCACATGATGCAGAGTTTCTCAGCAGTGCATTCTGACCAAGAGAAGACACGACCCTTTCCATCGGCAGTGAATTATCCCCCGTTCCAATCACACTTCTTTGCAGTTCAAGGTCACCGGCTGCATTACCTTGACGAGGGGGAGGGCGAACCAGTGGTGATGCTACATGGGAACCCAACGTGGTGTTATTACTACCGGAACGTCGTGGCGGCGCTGCGGGGTCAGTACCGTTGCATCGTGCCCGACCACATCGGCTGCGGTCTCTCGGACAAGCCGGGCGATGATATGTATCAGTATACGTTGCGGCGGCGGGTGGATGATGTCGAGGCACTGCTGGAGCAACTGGGCATTCAGGAAAACATCACGCTGATGCTGCATGACTGGGGGGGCATGATTGGCATGGCCTTCGCCACGCGGCATCCTGAGCGCGTCAAGCGCATTGTGTTGCTGAACACGGCGGCGTTTCACCTGCCAAAATCGAAGCCGTTCCCCTGGCCATTGTGGCTGGTGCGTACGCCGTTGGGCGCGCTGCTGGTGCGTGGATTCAATGCGTTCAGCGCGACGGCCGCGCGGGTGTGTGTGCGCCGCCGGCCGCTGCCGCGCGACGTGCGGCGGGCCTACGTGGCGCCGTACAACTCCTGGCGGAACCGCATCGCGACGCTGCGCTTTGTCCAGGACATCCCACTGCGCCCCAGCGATCCCAGTTATGGCATCGTGACGCAGGTGCAAGAGAAGCTGCCCCAATTCCGCGACCGGCCAGTCCTCATTTGCTGGGGCTTGAAGGACTTCGTGTTCAGCCATCATTTTCTGAGCGAGTGGGAACGCATTTTGCCCCAGGCGGAAGTGCATCGCTTCGCAGATTGCGGGCACTATGTTTTGGAGGACGCGGCGGACGAAATTATTCCGCGCATCCAAGACTTCCTCGCGCGGCATCCCTTGGAGATCCGCGCGTGAACATCGCCGCGCATCTTCCGGCCATGGCCGCGCAACATCCCGGCGAGTTGGCCGTCGCCGTGCAGCAACCAAAGCGGCAAGACGGCCGCTATCACTACTTGAAGTTCACGCTGCGGGAACTGGATCAGATAAGCGACCGCGTGGCCCACGGGCTGTCCACACTGGGCATTACGCGCGGCACGCGGACCGTGCTGATGGTCAAGCCGAGTATCGATTTCTTCGCGCTCACGTTTGCCCTCTTCAAGACCGGCGCCATTCCCGTGTTCGTTGACCCCGGCATGGGCGTGAAAAACCTCGGCGTTTGTCTCGCCGAAGCCGCGCCGGAGGCGTTCATCGGCATCCCCAAGGCCCACATTGCGCGCGTCTTGCTCGGCTGGGCACGGCCATCGCTGCGCATCCTGGTCACCGTGGGGACAAAACTCGGTTGGGGCGGGACAACGCTGGCGGTAGTCGCTCGCTCGGCGAGCGAGCGACGCGAGCGATTTCCCATGATCGAACCGGCGCCCCACGAAACCGCCGCGATCCTCTTCACCAGCGGCAGCACGGGCGTGCCCAAGGGCGCCGTCTATACGCATGAAATCTTCAACGCGCAAGTCGAAAGCCTGCGCCGCGACTATGGCATCCAGCCCGGCGAACGCGATCTGGCGACGTTTCCGCTCTTTGCGCTGTTTGGCCCGGCGCTCGGAATGGCCGCTATCATTCCCGACATGGACGCAAGCAAGCCTGGCGAAGCCGACCCGAAAAAGATCATCGCGGCGATCCAGGACCACGTCTGCACCAACATGTTTGGCTCGCCGGCCCTGTTGGATGTCGTGGGACGCTACGGCGCAGCCCGGGGCATCAAACTGTCCACCCTGAAGCGCGTGATTTCCGCCGGCGCGCCCGCGAACATTCCATCGCTGCAACGTTTGACCACGATGCTCAACGAGGAGACGGAGATTCTGCCCTCTTACGGGGCGACGGAAGCGCTGCCGGTGGCGTACATCGGCTCGAAGGAACTCTTCACCACCGCAGTCCGAACCGACCAAGGCGCCGGCGTTTGCGTCGGGCGACCGATTATGGGGATGGACGTGCGCGTCATCAAGATCAGCGATGAACCGATTCCGGAATGGTCTGATGGCCTCCTCGCGGCGCCCGGCGAGATAGGCGAGATCACGGTTCGCGGACCCGTAGTCACCCGCGCTTACTTCAATCGCCCTGAATCCACGGCGCTCGCCAAGATTCAGGACGTGGCGATGGGTGAGGTCATCCATCGCATGGGCGATGTCGGCTACTTCGACGCGCAGGGCCGGCTGTGGATGTGCGGGCGGAAATCACAGCGCGTCGTAACCGCTGAGAAGACGTATTTCACGATCCCTTGCGAGCGCATCTTCAACACACACCCAAGCGTGCGGCGCACGGCATTGGTGGGCGTCGTGCCGCGAAGTGCCGCGCCCGGTGGGCGCGGCACTACTGAGGCCGTGCTGTGCGTGGAACTAGAACGTGAGGTGTCACGTTCCGATTACATGCGCCTGCGCGAGGAACTTCTTGCCCTCGCGGGGACGCACAAAACTACCAAGGGCATCGAGACGGTCCTGTTCCACCCCTGCTTCCCCGTGGACATTCGCCACAACGCCAAGATCTTCCGGGAAAAGTTGGCACTCTGGGCGGAACATCAGGTGAGCCATACCGCTCCTTGATCTCAGGCCATCTTGCAGCAAGTCAATTTGTTCTCGGGGCGTACAGGCGCATCCGGCATTTTTTGGCTGCCTTTAAGAGCGCAACGTCCCGCGTAGCCAAAGGCAGTGCCAGGCGCATCGCGAGATCGAGATAGGAAGCGTCGTAGGTCGTGAGCTGATACTCGCGTGCCAATGCGAGTATTTCTCTGAACATTCTTTCCGCGCCCTCTGCTTCCACCAGAATGGGCAAGCCACTCAGCATGGACAGAAAACGAACGGAGTCCGTCTGGAAAAGCCGCCCTCTCCGCTCCGCCGCCAACAACACGTTGCCCACCTCAAGCGGCCAGATGGCAGGCACAATGGCTTCGCCATTCTCGAGGCTGTCAAGAACGGATGCAGCATACCGATCCCGCTCATCTTTGAAGCACCAAGTCATCACGACCGAGTTGTCGAGGACAAATTGCGCGCCCATCAGCGGCGTCCTTCATCAATCATCTCTCGAATCGTCGGGCCTTCAAGTCGATGATGCTCTCTGAACTCCTTGATTTGAGCAATGATCTCGCTCACGGGTTGCTGCTTCGAGGGGTCAACAGGTTGAAGGACAGCGACCGGAACGCCATGCTTCATGATGGTTATCCTTTCTCCCTTCGTCACCCGGTCAAGCAGTTGTGAGAAGTGGGTCTTCGCTTCGTACGCGCCTACCGAACGCATCCTTGAATCTCCTCTTTGGTCTAGTCTTAGGCTAGTCTAAAGCAGGAAGTATTGAGAAATCAAAAGAATGTCCTGTCGCCGCAACAATCGCAACAGCCACGTGCCTTGACTTCTTTTCAAAAAAGCCCCTAAAGTTGCTGCCGCTTCAAGCCGATCACGAGTTACGGGCGGCCATCGGGGAGTCACACTTGGACGTTGTCTGGATCATCCATAATCCTTTCGTGGAGGTGCTGCGACATTGCATTGATCGCGTGGGGCAGGCGGGGGCGTCGCAGCGGGTGGTGTCGCTCCGGGATTATGCGGTGATCAACGATGCCGAGCGCGTGGAGTACGTGGAACGGCCGATCCTGGAGGCGTACGGAACACAACCCGCGATCATCGTGTGGTGCCTGCATGTGGGGAACCCGGACGTCTATCCGCACTACCAGAATTCACCAGCCCAACTAAACATCATCATCGAGCACGATCTGTTCTGCACACACCCGGAAGGCGGCGTGGCCACGCCGAAGCCGACGGAACTGCTGTTGTTCACGCGGCAGCACTGGATGTGCCGGCACGAGTACCAGGACCCGCAGCGCCGCTTCACACCCGCGCGCTGGTACAAGCTGGACGGTTACCTGCGGGAGGATGCGCAGGCCTTCCTCCGTTCCGAGGCCTATGCGGGACACGACAGGTGGCAGTACGGCATGCTGGTGGATTCGCTGGTCTATGCGCCCGGCCCCTTCACGAAATCCGGCCCGTTCAAAGCAGTGTACGAAAAACCGTGGAAGCAGCCCGCGCACCGCGAAGGCACTGTGGCCGCACCGGTCAATCTCTGCGGGCCCGCGGGTGTCATTTCCGCGCAGTATCTCGCCGGTTTCTGGATCAGCCGCAAGTCCTCGATTCTGGCCGAGGCCGTCTTTCATGGGTGCATTCCGGTCATTCATCAACAGCCTGAAATCGAGCAGGAGGAGTGTGCCAAGTTCTACCTTCAGGAAACGCCCACCGCACTGTATCCGCTGAGCCAAGTCCGCATCGACAAGCACAACCCAACGGGCGGCCAGTTCATCACCGCCAAAGCTGTGACCACGACGGGAGATTTCGAGGACAAGATCCGGATCCTCCAGCAAGATCCGGAGTTGCGCGCGGCTGTCGTGAAGGAAATCGCCCGGCAATGGATGTTCGGACCTGTGGACGAGACGCCGCTGCCCACCGTGGATGATATCGTGCTTGAAAGACTGAAAGAATTCGGATGGACGCCATAATCTGCAATGCCGGCAAAGGCACGCGCCTCGGGGAACTGGGCGTGTACACGCGCAAGTGCATGTTCCGCGACGCGCACGCCGACAAGAGCATCCTCTGGTACCAGTTGGACGCCTTGCACGAACTGGGCGTCCAACGCGCGGTGATCGTGACCCCCGAAAGGGACACGCAGATCAAAGCAGAGATCCATCGTATGCACGACCGTCATCCGGGCATGGATATCGTCTGTGTCCCCGCTGCCACCCACAACGTGCTTGAATCCATCCAAATCGGTTTGCAGCACACTATCGCGGAACGTGTCATACGGCTCGATGGCGACGTCTGCATTCTGAACCGCGGTGATTTGGCGTCCGTGCGCGAGACCACCGGGAATGCGCTGTGTTGTTTTCCGCCGGCGCACTGCGTGCTGAATACGTCCACGCCCGTGGTTCAGGGTGGCGCCATTTCCTTTTGGTCTCCCCAGGCCGAGTCTGCTCCCGTGTGGTCCTGTATCGATGTCTGGCGCCGGGAAGATCTGGTGCGGGTCGTCGAGAATCCGGCGGCGGAAGAAAGCGCCTTCTTCTTTCATCGGGTCAACCGACTTCAAGCGGCCAGTCCGCCAATAGCGGTGGAGATCGTGGCCATTCCGCCGGTCTACGAAATAGATACACAGGAGGATCTGGCGCTCCTCACCGCACGCTGGGACGCTCACGCCAAGGAACTGGAAGAAGAATCACTGCGATATTGGATGGGCTTGCGGGACTATCCGGCCTTCACCGTGGACAAAGAAGCACTGTGGAAGATCGATGCGGCGCTGCTGCTGGAGCACATCAAAGAGGATGAACGGATCCTGGAGATGGGCGCCGGGCTGGGCCGCCTGATCGAGCCCGCCCTCGCCCAAGGCAAGTTGTCTCGCTACAGCGTCATTGAACCCAATCCCCACTGGGCGCAAGCCATCGCGGACCGTTTCGTGAACGAGCCGCGCGTGCGGGTCTTTCCCCAGACGGTCGCGGACTATGTTGCGCAGGAAGCAGTGGAACAGGCCGATGTCGCGTTAGGCTTCGGTTGGGCCACCTATCTTATCCACGATGGTTCGCTCCACCGCTGTCTCTCGCGCCTCCCGGCGTCCAAGCTCCTGCTCAAGGCGCCCGAACCACCCCAGGAACGCTTCGCCCGCCTGCGCGTCGATCACTACTCACGCGAACTCGGCACCCGCTACATCTCCCTCTATCGCAGCGCCAGCGAAACCTGCCGCCTCGTGCGCAACGCCGGCTGGATCGTCCGCGAACTCCGCCGCAACCTCTACCCCGATCACCTCGAAAGCGCATACGGCAGCCGCACCTTTCTTATCGTGGCTAAACGTCCGTAATTCGATCAGAGTGGGCAGATCGCCGCGGCGGTACTCACGTGGACTCCCCTGCCGCTACGTGTCCGGCCGCCCCGGGTCAAATGGATTAATCCGTTAGCTTTTGGATTGTGCACAAAATGTGGCTTCGGCTTTTTCCGAAGCGTCCGGTCTCTGTGCCGGACGCTACGGAGAGGATCAATTGGTTCCGGCTACACCGGGTTAGGAATTGAGAATTGAGAATCAGGAATGCGGAACATCCTTAATCCCTCCTCTTTCATCCCTCATTCTTTCCATCAGGGTAAAGAAGCGCAGCATCTGCTCCTCCATCCAGTAGCGCGGTGTCAGAGGGGTGGCGCCGTGGACAAAGCCGACGTGGCCGCCGTGTTTCGTGAACTGGGGATATAAGTACGGCGAAGCGTTGGCGGTTTCCCAGGGAATCGTGGAAGCGGGATTGAAGGGGTCGTCTTCGGCGGCGATCAACAGGGTGGGCACGCGGATCCGCGACAGGAATTGGCCGCAGCCGACGCGCCGCCAATAGTCGTCCGCGTCTTTGAACCCGTGGAGGGCGGCGGTGACCAGGGTGTCAAACGTGTGAAAGTCCCGGCACCGGCGCACTGCCTCGACGTCGTATACTCCCGGATACTGCCGCGCCTTCCCGACGGCCTTGGGAATCAGCGTGCGTAGGAACCTCCAGGAATAGAGCCCCCAGAGTTCGCGGTGGAACTGCGGAGCGCCGACTTCGGGATGGAAGGGCGGCGACACGACCGCCGCCGCGACAATATTCTCCGGCGCGTCCGCGCCCACTTCGCCGAGCCATTTAGCCAATACGTTCCCGCCAAGCGACACTCCCACGAGAAACAGCCGCAGGTTCGGTCGGCGCGCCAGCAAATGCTGGAGGACGAAGCTCAGGTCGGAGGTCTCACCCATGTGGTAGATGCGCCGCGCCCGGTTCAGTTCGCCGCCGCAGGAGCGGAACACCAGCGTGGCGCTGTTCCAGCCGAGCCGCTGCA
>JACPGD010000492.1 GCA_016182645.1 Candidatus Hydrogenedentota bacterium
CGTCATCATCCGCGACGGCATCCATCGCATGTACGAAAAGCAAGAAGACATCTTTTACTACATTACGGTGGGGAACGAGAACTATCCCATGCCCGAAATGCCCAAGGGCAAGGACGTGAAAGAGGGCATTCTCCGCGGGCTATACAAGTTCCGGGCGAGCGCGCGCAAGAACGCCAAACTGCGCGCCCACCTGCTGGGTAGCGGCTCGATTCTCAATGAGGCGCTGAAAGCCCAAAAGATTTTGGAAGAGCGCTACGAAGTCGCCGCGGACGTGTGGAGCGTGACGAGTTACAAAGAACTGCGCATGGATGCGGTCGAGACGGAGCGTTGGAATATGCTGCATCCGTCCACCCGCCCTAAGACGCCCTATGTAACGCGGTGTTTCGCCAAGGAAAAGGGTGTCAAAGTCGCCGCGTCCGACTATATGAAGATACTCCCGGATGGCCTCTCGAAGTGGGTGCCGGGCGGCCTGTACGCTCTCGGCACGGAAGGCTTTGGCCGCAGCGAATCGCGCGCGGCCCTGCGCGACTTCTTTGAGGTGGACGCCCGATTCATTGTGCTCGGCGTCTTGAACGCCTTAATGCGCGAGGGCGAAGTGCCCCCCGAGGCCGTGAAGAAGGCCATGAAGGACCTGAAGATCTCCCCCGCAAAGCCCAACCCTTGGACCGCGTAACGACCGGTAGGGTGGGATGATCCGCACCCTACGTGAACCACGTGCATAACCAGTAGGACAGGATTATCTATGGCTAGTGAGTTCAAATTGCCCACACTTGGGGAGAATGTCACCTCGGGCACAGTTGGAAAGGTGCTTGTCGCCAAGGGCGACACGGTTGCGGAAAACCAGCCGGTCGTCGAGATTGAGACAGACAAGGCCGTCGCGGAGATCCCCTGCGATGTGAGTGGCACGGTCCTCGAAGTGAAAGTAAAGGAAGGACAGACCATCAAAGTCGGTCAAGTGATCTTCACCTACAAAGAGGGCGCGGGCGCGAAGAAGACGGAGGCCAAGGAGGAGAAGACCGGCAAGGAAGAGCCGAAGAAAGAAGCCGGCGCGGAGAAAGCGCCGGCCAAGGAGGCGCCCGAGCGAAAACCAGCCGAAAAGAAAACAGAACCCAAGGCGCCACCGCGCTTGCACGTGCTCGATCGTCCCACCACCCCCTCGGTGGCCGCCAAGGCGGCAGCCGCGGCCGCCACGCCGGTAACCAAGCATTATCCCCAGCGCGCCGGCCACGTGACGGCGTCGCCCTCGGTGCGCCGCATGGCCCGGGAACTGGGTTTGGAACTCAGCGAGATTCCCACCAGCGATCCCGCCGGCCGCATTAGTGCGGAGGACGTGCAGCGCTATGCCCGGGGCCGTGGCGCGGCGGCGGAAGCCCCCGCGGGGCCCGCTCCTGCGGCGGAAGCCCCGGCGGAACCGTACTACGAAGTGCAACAGGACAAGTGGGGGCCCGTTGCGGTCGAGCCGATGAATAACGTGCGCAAGAAGACCGCCGAGTTCATGACCCATTGTTGGACCACGATTCCCCATGTTACGCATTTCGAGAAGGCGGACATCACCGAGATCGAGTCGTTGCGCAAGAAATACGGCAAGAAGGTGGAAGCGGCCGGCGGCAAGTTGACCGTGACCAGTTTTCTGCTCAAGATTGCGGCCGAGGCGTTGAAACGGTTCCCAAAGTTCAACAGCAGCCTGGATTTTCCCAACCAGCAGGTCCTGTTGAAGGAGTACTATCACATTGGCGTGGCCGCCGACACCGAGTACGGCTTGCTCGTGCCGGTCATACGCGACGTGGACCAGAAATCGGTGCTTCAGCTTTCCGTCGAGCTGCCGGCGCTGGCGGAGAAGGCCCGCGCGCGCAAGCTCTCGCTGGAAGACATGCAAGGCGGCACCTTCACGATCAGCAATTTGGGCGGCCTCGGCGGCACGGCCTTTACCCCCATCATCAGCGCCCCCCAGGTCGCCATCCTCGGGGTGTCGCGCTCTCAAATCGAACCCGTGTTCATCAACGGGCAGTTTTCGCCGCGCGTCATGCTGCCGCTGACTCTGTCCTACGACCACCGGGTGATCGACGGCGCGGATGCCGCCCGCTTCCTGCGGTGGTTTGCGGAGGCGCTCGAACAACCTTGGGTGCTGTTCCTGGAAGACTAGCATGGGATGTTGTGAGATGAGGGAATTAGCCTGATCGGACGGATCGGACGGATCGGACGAAGCGGATGGAGCGGACGAAGCGGATGGAAAATCCAGGATAAGAAGCAGACATACTGGCCGCAACAACGCCCGGCCAAAGCAATCGGAACGGGTCTGGACAAGGCAAGAAGGAAGTATGATGACTGACATTCGAAAGACGTTTGTAACGGTCGTAGGCGGCGGGCCGGGCGGGTATGCCGCAGCGTTCATGGCGGCCGATCTGGGGCTGGACGTTACCCTCGTGGATGTGGAAAAGAACCCCGGCGGCACGTGTCTCTACCGCGGCTGTATTCCTTCCAAAGCCCTGCTGCACGTGGCCAAAGTGTTGAGTGACGCGCGCGACGCCGCGGAGTGGGGGATCACCTTCACCCCGCCAGAACTCAACGTCGACAAGATTCGCGACACGACGAAAGGCGTGGTCAATCAACTCACCAGCGGCTTGGGTGAACTCGGCAAGGCACGGAAGGTCCACTATATCCAAGGCCGGGCCACCTTCATTGATTCGCAGACCCTGAACATTTTCTACGCCGACGGTTCGCAGGAGCAACTGCGCACCGAATACACGATTCTCGCCTCTGGATCCCGGCCGGCGCTCTTCGGCCCGCTGCTCGACTCGAAGCGGATCATGAATTCGACGGATGCCCTGGAACTCGAGGACATTCCCGCGGAACTGCTGGTCGTTGGCGGCGGCTATATCGGGCTCGAACTCGGCACGGTCTACGCCGCCCTCGGCTCGAAGGTCACGGTGGTCGAAACGACCGACGGCCTGCTGCCGGGCGCGGACCGCGATCTGGTGATGCCGTTGGCGAAGCGTCTCGAAAACGTCATGCATGAGATCCTGTTGAGCACCAAAGTGGTTGAGATGTCGGAGCGGAAGAACGGCATTCGGGTGAAGCTGGAAGGACCTGATCTGAAGAAACCCGAACGTCATTTTGACAAGGTGCTCGTCTGTGTCGGACGCAAGCCAAATTCGAGCGGCCTCGGTCTCAAGAACACGCGGGTGAAGGTAGACGACAAAGGCTTCGTGAAAGTGGACGCCCAGCGGCGCACCGATGATCCCAATATCTTCGCCATCGGCGACCTGGTGGGCAATCCGATGCTGGCGCACAAGGCCAGCGCGGAAGGACGTGTCGCCGCGGAAGTTATTGCCGGGCATGCGGCCATTTTCGCGCCGATGGCCATCCCGGCCGTGGTGTTCACCGACCCGGAGATCGCGTGGTGTGGCCTGACCGAGGAAGAGGCCAAGAAGGAGAGCCGGCGTGTCAACGTCACTCGTTTCCCCTGGGCGGCTTCCGGTCGTGCGCTCACGATGGGTCGGCACGACGGCCTGACCAAACTCATCTGCGATCCGGAGACCAACCAGGTGCTGGGCATGGGCATCGTTGGGACCGGGGCTGGCGAACTGATTTCCGAAGGCGTGCTTGCTATTGAGATGGGCGCCAGCGCGGCCGACGTGGACATGACCATCCACCCGCATCCCACGCTGAGCGAAACGGTGATGGAGTCCGCCGCGGCGTTATTCGGCCAAAGCACGCACATTTATCGCCCCAAGAAAGCGCGGCAAGCAGCGAGTTGAATGGACTCAATGGATTGAATGGACCAAATGGACCGGCCCATCAGGCCTTTTCTAGGCTTCCGGGGACGGCCACGGGATTCACCGGATGCGGGCCCCATTCTAACTTTGCGGGAGCAAGGTTTAGGTCGCTGTTCTGGATCTCGTCCCAGGTCACCGTTTTCCCCGTGTAGGCGGCCATGCGGGCCATGATGGCCATCAGCGTGCTCTTGCACATGTAATTGCCGTTGTTGATAGGCTCCCCCTTGCGGATGGCGGCAAAGAGCGCGTTGTGCTCATTCTGGTACATGTCGTCGTTTTCTTGCTTCTCGTGTTTCCACGTTCTGCCATCGCGCGAATCGATGGCGTGATCCTGGATGTGCGCGACGCCTTTCGTCCCAATCACATGGTCGGACACGTCCGTGCTGCTGCTTTCCCACTGCCGGCAGGAACTGAACGCCTTCACGCCATTCGCCCACTCGTAGACGGTGTTGAAATGGTCGTAAATGTTGCCGTACTTCGGGTCAGTCCGCTGGACGCGGCCCCCGCTCGACGTACACTTCACCGGGTACGCATCGCCCATCGCCCACGCGACCTTGTCGAGGCTATGGATGTGCTGCTCGTTGATGTGGTCGCCGGACAGCCAGTCAAAGTACAGCCAGTTGCGCACCTGGTACTCCATCTCGCTCCAGTTCGGGTCGCTGCCGCGGTGCCAGAGCCCGCCAGTGTTGTAAGTCGTTTGGATGACGAGGATATCGCCGAGTTCACCGTCGTGGATGCGCTTCATGGTGTCTTGCTTCGAGAATTCATAGCGGTAGCACAGCCCGGACACGATGTTAAGGCCTTTGCCCTGGGCCATCTCGCACGTTTCCATCACCTGGCGCACGCCCACCGGGTCCACCGCGATCGGTTTCTCGCAAAACACGTGCTTGCCCGCTTCAATCGCGGCACGCAGGCTTGCCGGGCGAAACGCCGGCGGCTCCGCCAGCAGCACAACGTCGGACGCCTCGATCACTTGCTTGTGCGCGTCAAAACCGGTGAACTTGTGATCGTCTTCCACCTGGACGCGCGCGGCGAGGTCGGATCCCTGCAGTTGTTTAAGGCTTGCATCCAGCCGGTCCGCAAAGGCGTCGCCCATGGCCACGAGTTTTGTGTTGGGGTCCGCGAGGAGTGCCTGGCGGATGGCGCCTGAGCCGCGGCCACCGCAGCCGATCAGCCCGACCCGCAGGGTCTGCGACGTCTCTTGCGCATAGGCGCCCTTCAACGGCCGGGCGCCAGCCACTGCCGTCGCGGCCGCGAGGGCCGCGCTTGATGTGCGGATAAACTCACGCCGCGAGGGCGAAGCCTGCATTGACATGCTTGATTCCTTCATGGTCCATTCCCCTTTTCGAGAAGCTGCTGTTTCTGTGCTACCCGCCGCCGCCACAGCGGGTGAGTGTAGCGGATATCGCGCTTGATTCCAAAGCAGTGCAGGCCAACAGGGACTGCAAAGACGGCAGGGACACCAGGGACGGCCGGGATGAAAGCGACGGAAGAGAGCGGGCTGAAATCTGTGTAAGATCTGCGCGGGTTATGTTGCTCGTGTTATAGTTCTGCTCCCGGCCTTCACCATTTTTCGGACCATTACTGCATGATCTTCTTGGAGTCCTGGAGCAAGCCCTTGCTCTTTCTGCATCTTTTGGCGGCCGTTGCGGCGACGGCCACTTCGTGGCACTTGCTGGTGCGGTTTGTGATCAAAGTCCGCGGCCGGCGCGGCCTGCTCCGGCTGGTGCGCCTGCATGCGCTTATATTGCTCATCGCCTATAGTGCAGCTTTCTTGCTGGGCGCCATCATCTACCCCACTTTTCGCGTCCGGGTGCGGCACGAGTATCTCGATCAGGCCGTGCCGCTGGCGACCGCCCTCTTTGAAGTTAAGGAGCACCTCGCTGCGTTGATGCTCCCGGTTGTCCTGCTGCTTTTCGTGCAATCGCGGGTGCTTCACTTCCGGGACCCCGAAGATCGGCGCTACATCCCCCTCTTCTTCTGTCTTGTCTGCGTCATCGCGGGGGTGCTGAGCTTCAATGCCTGGTGCGGGTGGTGGCTCAGCAGCTTGAGGTCCCTCTAATGCGCAGGGCGGACCTCCACATTTTGAGTCTTGCGCTCGCGGTGATTGTCTACGCCGCGGTCTATGTCTGGAACCCACCCGGTCCGAAATACTATCCTTTGCTGCATGACTGGGCCTGGCAGGGGCCGGCGGGCCAACCTGGGATGGGCTGGTATGCCCGGTTTGCTTATGCAGCGCTGGCCGCGGGTCTCGCGTGGGGGGTGGCCTGGGCGGTTCTCCGGCGGGCCGCCTTGGCGGAGCGGCCTGCTGAAAACTTGCTTGTATGGACGCTTTCCGCCGCCGCTCTGGGGGCGCTTGCTGTCGCCGGAATTTGTGTGATCGCGGAGCAGTTTGGGAACTGAGGGTGTGAACGTGCGAACGTGTGAACGTGGGAACGTGCGAACGTGTGAACGTGGGAACGTGCGAACGTGTGAACGTGTGAACGTGTGAACGTGTGAACGTGTGAACGAAGGTCTGTTTTACAGATGCAGATAGACAATTCCTTGGATGTTGCCGGCCTTTCTCCAGCGGTTGCGCGCTTTTTTGATCTGGCTGGGGGAAAGATTCTGCGGCTGCAGGCCGAGTGGGACCCCGCGCGGGGCACTCCCGTCTTTACGGCCGCGGGCAAGTACACCACGCGCGGGTGGACCGAATGGACCGAAGGCTTCCTCTATGGCTGCCAGCTCGTGCAATTCGACGCGACCGGCGATGAGCAGTTTCTCGAACTGGGGCGCCGCAACACGCTGGCGAAGATGGCCATGCACGTGAGCCACACCGGTGTTCACGATCATGGTTTCAATAACGTATCCACGTACGGGAATCTATGGCGCCTGTGCCGCGAAGGGCGTATCGAGGGAGCACCGAGAGAGATCGATATCTACACGCTGGCGCTGAAAGTCTCGGGGGCGGTGCAGGCGTCGCGCTGGACGACGCTGAGCGATGGCAGCGGTTTTATTTATTCGTTCAACGGCCCGCACAGCCTGTTCAGCGACACGATTCGCTCCTGCCGGATCCTCGTGCTGGCGCATATGCTCGGCCACGCCCTGATGGGTGAGAACGACCGCAAGATTTCACTGTTGGAACGCGCCCTCCAACACATCCGCGCTACGCTCCGTTTCAATGTCTATTACGGCGAGGGCCGCGACGCCTACGATGTGCCGGGGCGCGTCGTGCATGAAAGCCTCTTCAACACCAACGACGGCAACTATCGGTGTCCCAGCACGCAGCAGGGTTATTCGCCTTTCTCGACGTGGACGCGCGGTCTGGCGTGGGTATTGCTCGGCTGTGCGGAGGAACTCGAGTGTTTATCGTCATTGCCGGAA
>JACPGD010000493.1 GCA_016182645.1 Candidatus Hydrogenedentota bacterium
GCCGCAGGCGAGTGTGTTCCATGCCCGCGCGCAGGCGCGTCGGGCCAGCCTCGGCGCGGTCGAAGTCCGCCGCCCACTGTCCGGTCCAGCCGATAGCCGCAATTAGTCCCTGGTTGCCGTAGCCAAAGTTAAAGAACGGGAACGCACTGATCGAGGAGGAGCGCCCGCCCGTGGGCGCCAGGTGCAGCTTTTCACTGGCATAGAGACTCGTGGTTTTCGGCAGAAAGGTGTTCTCCCCACAGGCGTCGCCGTTGAGTTCGTGCAGCACCGCCGGGTGGCGCTGGTAGCCCGTGCGCAGGTGCACGTCGAGCGCCCGGATGTCTTCCAGCAGCGGTGTATCTTCCGTGCCCTGGTTCTCGAAATACAGCACCCAATCCACGGCCGGGTAGCCCGTGTACACTGCCGCTTCCGCAGAGACAGTCAGACCCGTTTTCGCGTCCTTCCACGAGACATGGTAATTGGTGCGGTCTTCGCGTGTTTCCGTGGACACCTCACGGGACCAATCCTTCAATAAGTCATGTGATGAGGCACCGCCGTAATTGAAGGAAAAGGGAACTTCAGTGTTCAAAAACAGCAGACGGCTCTGGTGTTCGTCAAGCCAGCGCACGGAACCATCCGCCATGACAAAGCGCGCATCAGCCCAGTCCGCCTGATCGTGGCTGACGCCGTCCGCCGTCGCATCCACGATCAGTTTTATCGAGGGCATGCTTGCGTTAAGCTCCACATCCACGGAAACAGCTTCTTCGCCACCGTGGACTGTCGCGGAGCGGAAGAGTTGGCGGCCCAGCGACTCGACGATGAAATCGGCACTGCCGCGCGTGCCCAGCGTGTCGTCGTTGTTGTCGATGCCTACCGCGGCCTGAAACCGCTGCGCGCCAGCCGGCGCCACGACGCCGATCATACTGTGGGCGTGCGTACCCAGGCCGTGCTCATAGGTCTTTGTGCCGATGCGGATCGGCGTGTCGATACATGACTGGCCAAAGCCCAGCACGCTGTGGTCCTGGCGAAGCACGTTAAGGGTGACGGCCTCGGGGTTGACCGGGGCCGTGCCCGCAAATGCCGCCGCCGCCCACTGCCTTAGATCTTGCAATTCTTCCGGGGTCGCCATCAGCGAATCATTGAATTCGCTCTGCGGGAGCGCTGCATCAAAGTCATCGGCGATGGCGGCACTGGCAACCCAGCACCCGATGCACAGCAGCTTCACAAGCGTCATAGGTTCCATTCTTCCTATACCCCAACCGCCTCGAACATAGCCTGGATATTCTCCGGCGGCACATTGGCCAGCACATTATGCACCTGCTGAAACACAAACCCGCCGCCGGTTTTGAGCGCGCCCACTTGCTCCCGCACGTGCCGCCGCACTTCGTCCGGCGTGGCGAGCGGCAGCACGTGCTGCGTGTCGCAGCCGCCGCCCCAGAAGGTGAGGTCCTGCCCGAAATCGCGCTTGAGACCCGCGGCGTTCATGCCGCGGCAAGATATCTGCACGGGGTTGATCGCGTCGAGCCCAGCGTCGATCAGGTCTGGCAGCAGTTCGCGCACGCCGCCGCAGCAGTGGAGCATGACCTTGACATTGGCAAGTTCTTTCGCGCGGGCCCACATCACTTTGTGACACGGTTTGAAGAACTCGCGGTACATGTCCGGCGAAATCTGGGGCCCGCCTTGCGAGCCGAGGTCGTCGCCGAAAAGAACGATGTCGATGTACTCCCCCACGGCCCCAAGAAACCTCTCCAGATTCTGCAAATGAACCTGCATGAGGTTGTCGAAGAACCTGTGTATCTTATCGGGATCTTCGGCGAGCAACATCAAAAAACCGTCGTTTCGCCAGAAGAACTGGCCCATCTCGAGCGTGTTTCCCCCGAAAAGGCCGATAATCGCCTTGTCTGTTGAAGCGCGCAGCTTTTGCGCGCCTGCCTTGAGCCGTTTAAGCCCCTCGGGGCCGGCGGCGAGTGGGCCCGGCGGCGAGGCCACGGCGCACCACATGCACTCGTTCATGGCGCCAGGAATGTCATCGAGGTCCTCGTGCTCCAAGTACGGATAGTAAGCTTGCTCGAAGTACAGCGCGCCGTCCGGCATGATGGCCAGGACGCGGCCACTCTGGGACCGGATCACCCAGCGGTCCGTTTCGCGTTCGGGCAAGGCCCAGGCCGGCATCTGGCAGGGCGTTGCGTCGGGCAAAGTCCAGTCGGCCCAGTCGCGGTCGTCCAGCGCGAAGGCGCGCCCCAATTCGATGGTGTCAACGCCAAAACGGTCCAAGATGTCGTCATCGATGATGGCGAGTTGCTGGACCGGGTCGTAGACGCGGATTGTTTTCTTCGGCAGGCCGAGGTGCTCGCGGAGCCGCGCATAAGCGATGGCCGCGATGCCGCTCGAGCGGTGCCCGGAGAAGTCCACGGGCACGCGGTCCGGCTCCTGATGGTTCAGCGCCGCCAGCACCCGCTCGCGTGAGTTCATGATGGTCCCCCCTCAGCTCAGGCCGAAGTTGATCGGACGGATCGGTCGGATCGGACTGATCGGACTGATGGATCGTCTTCTTCCAGGGTCTCGCCTTGTTCCAGTTTACGATACCACGTGAAATACAGCACGACGGACAGCCCGGCCACTACCGCGCCTGCGAGCGCCGCTTCCGTGAAGCGATGCAACACAAGATACACCGGCAGAAAATACAGGGCTATCAGCCAGGGAATGCCGGCCACAATGGTCGCCCCGTCCCAGCCGGGCGTGCTTGGCAGCGTTAACGGGCCCACTTGGCGTGCGACATGTCCCCACCACCCCCAGGGGCGCACTTCGCGGTAAAACATGCGCAACGTTTCGGGGTCGGTGGGCGCAGTGAGCAATGCGGTGGCCACGGCGATGACCAGCACACTCAGCGCAATGGCCGGAAACGTCACGTAGAGCGGCAGGGTGGAAAAATACGGCACGAGCGCCTGGACGAGCGAGAGCAGCATGCCGGAGAGCGTGCCCACGGCATAGCCCCAGCCGTTCAGGCGCCACCAGTACCAGCGCAAGACGTTTGGCAAGAGCACGCCAGCGCCGAGCGTGCCCATAATCCAGATGAACATCTGGTTGATCGAGCCGGCGGCAAAGCCGACGCTGACACCGAGCACGATGAGCAGCGCCGACGAGGCATAGCTCGCGTAGATCAACTGTCGCTGCGTCGCCTGCGGGTTCAGGTACTTATGATAGATGTCCTTAACGATATAGCTCGCGCCGCCGTTGACCGTCGAGTTAAAGGTGGCGAGAAAGCCGGAGAGCAGCGCGGCCAGGACGACGCCGCGTACGCCCGCGGGCAGCATCGTTTGTATGACCTCGGGTAAGACCTTTTCGGGATCGCCCTGCTGGGCGAGTCCAGCGATGCCCATGGCAGCCAGCGCCATGGCCATGGGCCAGCGCACGGTGTGGATGATACCCCAGAGCGCGCCGAGCTTCGCGGCGTCACGCGGGTTTTTCGCGGCGAGGAACCGCTGAAAGTCGTAGAGTTGCTCCGGGCCGGAGAGCGAGAGCAGCAAGCCCTTCACCACCCAGACCAGCAGCAGCGCGCCGAACAACTGATACTCGGTGCCGCTCAAGTAACTGAATTCCCAGCGGGGCATGAGGCTGCCCCATTCCGCCGGTACTTTCGCGGCGAGCACCTCGGGTGATACGTGCGTAAAGCCAAGCCACGCGATGAGGACGGCCCCGGCGCTGAGGACGATGGTCTGGAAAATCTCGACCAGCACGACGCCATGGAAACCGCCGACCACCACATAGATGCCCGTGACGCCAAGAATCAGCGCAGCGCAGACATGCTCGCTGAAGGGCAGAAAGACCGCGCCAAACTTGCCCATGCCGGTCGCGCCGTAGGCAAGGAACGCGGTAATCGTCAGTACGGCGTAGAGGGTGTAGGACGCGCGCGCCAACTCGCCCGCCTTGCCGGAACCAAAGCGCGTTTCCATCCATTCCGCCCCCGTCATCACGCCGGAACGGCGGATCCACTTGCCCATGTAGGCCAGGTAGAAGACGGGAATGATGAACCCCCAAATCCACTGGACCCAGAACCCCTTGAGCCCGATGACGACGAAGAGGCTGACGATCCACATGGTGCCGGTAATATCGAAATAGGAAGAACTGCCCGACATGGCCAGCGCCCACCACGGCAGTTGACGCTCGCCTAGGAAATAGCTGGCGACATTGCGGGCCGCCCGGCGCTTCACCATCGTGCCCAGCGCCATCACCAGCGCCAGATACAGCACCACCACCACGATGTCGATGGTCCCCAATCGCACAGCCATATGAGGCTACCCCCGGCTCGATTCCCCGTGTTCCCTTGACCCGGGAACCATTAAGACGTAATCATGGTCTATTATTTGGAGCAGGTCAAGTCAGGACCTTTGGGGTGCACCTGTGGGTGGCATGCTCAGGCCGCCGGATGCAAACGGGACCAAATGCGCGCGCTGCGCGACGGGGGAGTACAGATGTTTAGAGTCATTCAGAAAACCGCGGTAATCGCCATCTTGGCAGCATCGCTTATCCCGGCCCAGGCCGAGGAGGACCTTGCCGCCGGCTTCGCCAATCCTCCGCAGGCCGCGAAACCTTGGGTCTACTGGTTCTGGCTGAACGGCAACATCACGAAGGAAGGCATTACGGCCGACCTGGAGGCGATGCAGCGCGCGGGCATCGGCGGCGTGTTGATCATGGAGGTGGACCAGGGCGTGCCCGTAGGCCCCGTCGATTTCATGGGCGCGCAGTGGCGCGAGTTGTTCAAGTTCATGGTGGCGGAGGCGTCGCGCTGTGGGATCGAGGTGAACATGAACAACGACGCCGGCTGGAACGGCAGCGGCGGCCCATGGATCACGCCGGAGCTGTCCATGCAGAAAGTGGTGTGGTCCGAGATGGACATTGAAGGGCCGCAGCACTTTGAGGGCGCGTTGCCCCAGCCGGAGACGATTGCCGGTTATTATCGCGACATCGCCATGCTCGCGTTTCCCACGCCGGGGCCGTACCGCATTGAGAACGTCGAGAACAAAGCGTGCTATAAGTCCAGCTTTGTCCCGCCCGCGATTGCCCCCGAAGTCCCGGTGGAGATGACGATCCCGAAGGACAAGATCATCGAGCTCACGGCGCAGATGAAATCGGATGGCAGCATTGCCTGGGACGCGCCTGCGGGGAAGTGGACCATCATGCGCTTCGGCCACACGAGCACGGGCGTTGAGAACGCGCCCGCGCCCGCCACGGGACGCGGTCTCGAGTGCGACAAGCTGAGCAAGGAAGGCATCGAAGCGAACTTCAACGGCATGATGGGCAAGCTGATCGCGGACGTGGGAGAGCAGGCGGGCAAAGCGCTGATAGCCACGCACATCGACAGTTGGGAAAACGGCGCGCAAAACTGGACGGCGAAGATGCGCCAGGAATTCCAGGAGCGGCGCGGCTACGACCTTCTCCCATTCATGCCTGCTTTCTCCGGCCGTGTGGTCGAAAGCCTCGATATTTCCGAGAGGTTCCTGTGGGACCTGCGTCAGACGGTGTCCGACTTGCTCGTCGAGAATTACGCCGAGCACATGCAAACCTTGGCGCACCAGCATGGGCTGCGCTTCACCGTGGAGGCCTACGGCGGACCCTGCTTCGACCTGCCCTACGCCGGCCGTTCCGACGAGCCGATGGGCGAGTTCTGGATTGGCGGGAGC
>JACPGD010000062.1 GCA_016182645.1 Candidatus Hydrogenedentota bacterium
GACTATACACATGACTTGGATGAACTCGTCCAGCAATTGAAAGATATCGGCGAGGACGTACAAGGTTTGTCGCGCCTCATTGAATTCACAGTGTTCGGCATCCAATATCGGTACGCGCATTACCCTAAAGACCTGGAAAGGCCCGATCGCTCGCAAATCCTTTCCGAGGTCGAAGCATTTGTGGCGCGCGTTGCACTAATGCTGGGCTAGCTAGGCCAATTCGCGTCGAAACTTGACCCCCTTTGATTTCCCCTTGTCCCGACATTACAATTCAACTTCCGACTTGGCTGCAAATCTTGCAGTATCTTTTTTGCCCTCCCTTCTATCAGGAGTTCGTTGTGGAAAAGCTGGTCAGTTTGTGCAAGCGCAAAGGGTTCATTTTTCAGTCGAGCGGCATTTACGGCGGCATCAATGGCTGCTGGGACTTTGGGCCGCTGGGGGTCGAGCTTAAGAAGAACCTCAAGGACGACTGGTGGTATTTCTTCGTCCAGATGCGCGACAACATGTTCGGGTTGGACGCGAGCATCATCACGCACCCGCAGGTGTGGGTGGCGAGTGGGCACGTCGAGGCGTTCCATGACCTGCTGGTGGACTGCAAGTCGTGCAAGCATCGTTTTCGCGCGGACCAGCTCGAGGGCGACCGGTGCCCGGACTGCGGCGGCGAATTGACCGAGCCGCGCGCCTTCAATAGCATGCTGCGCACCCGCCTCGGCGTGAGTGACGACACCGCCGTCGAAACCTATCTGCGCCCGGAGACGTGCCAGTCGATCTTCGTGGACTTCAAGGATGTTTGCTCGTCGGTCCGCACCAAGATTCCCTTCGGCATCGCGCAGATCGGTAAAAGTTTTCGCAATGAAGTGAACCCGCGCAATTTCATCTTCCGCAGCCGCGAATTCGAGCAGATGGAAATCGAGTTCTTCTGTCGCGAATCGGAAGAAGAACAATGGTTTGAGCGGTGGCAGCAGGACATCTGGCAGTGGTACCTCGATCTCGGATTAGATCCCGCCAAGCTGCGCTGGTACGAACACCCCAAGGAGTCGCTCGCGCACTACTCGAAGCGCACCGTGGACGTCGAGTATGACTTCCCCTGGGGCTGGGGTGAACTGCAAGGGCTGGCAAACCGCGGTACCTATGACCTTACGCAACACTCGACGCATTCCGGCAAGGACCTCTCGTATTTCGATGCGGATACGAAGGAACACTTTACGCCCACGGTGATTGAACCTTCCGCCGGTGTGGACCGCACGACGCTGGCGGTGTTGTGCAACGCTTATTTTGAAGAGGAAGTCAAGGGCGAACAGCGGGTCGTCATGCGGCTCCATCCGAAACTGGCGCCGATTAAGGCCGCCGTCTTGCCGCTGGTGAAGAAGGACGGCCTCGTGGAAATCGCCGAGGACCTCGAAGCGAAGTTGCGCCGCAAATTTAAGACCTACTACGACCATACCGCCGCCATTGGCCGGCGCTACCGCCGGCAGGACGAAATCGGGACGCCCTACTGCATCTGCGTTGACTACGACACCAAGGAGAACGGCACGGTTACTATCCGCGACCGCGACAGCATGGAGCAGGTCCGCGTGCCGATGGGCGAAGTGGCGGCGTGGATTCAGCAGCGCGTGACGTTCGAGCGCGACTAGAGCAGGCCGCCTTTGGTTTGTCGGACCGGTCAGACTTTTCAGACCTGTCGGACCTGTTGGACCTGTCGGACAAGGCCGGCCTGTCCGAGCCGTTCGCTCTGACCGATCATCGTTCCTACAGCGCCAATCGCCACATGTCGATCGACTACGACAAGCTCGCGCCCGGTTATGACTGCCACCGCCGTGGCGGCGGGCCTTATGGGGAGACACTGGTGCGGCTCGCGCGGCAGACGGCGGCTGCGCGGGGCGACGCCACGCCACCGCTGCATGTGCTGGAACTGGGGGCGGGCACTGGGCTCAATACGGCTTTCTTTCTGGGACAGATCCCCTGCCGTGTTGTGGCGCTTGAACGGTCCGCGGGCATGCTCGCGCGTGGCGCGGCCAAACGCTTGCCGGTGTCGTGGATGCGCGCCTCGGCGGAGGCGCTGCCCTTTCGCCCACGGGCCTTCGATTTTCTCTTCAGCGCCTACATGCTGCATCACATTGTCGATCTGGGCGCGCTCTTTCGCGAATGCCGGCGCGTCGTGCGGCCCGGCGGCCGCGCGGCCTTGGTGACGGTGTCCCACGAGTTCATCGGCAGCCATCCCATGAACCAGTACTTCCCCAGTTTTGCGCGCATCGATTTGCAGCGGTTCCAGCCGATTGCCGAAGTGGCAGAAGCGATGCGCGCGGCCGGTTTCCGAGAAGCCATCGCCATCAACGACGTGGATGTGCCGCGTCCGGTAGATGCGTCTTATGTCGAGCGTGTGGCCAATCGCTTTATCTCCACCTACGACCTCATTCCCGCGGAGGAATTCGCGTGCGGGGTGCAGAAGCTGCGCGATGACCTTGCGACCGGCGGCGGGAAGTTGCCACTGACGATTGCCCGCGAGGCCACAACGGTCACCGGGCAAGCCTGAAGGAGCCCATGTGGCTGGCGGACTGGACAGAGCAGTCCAAGGGATCGGACGGATCGGACGGATCGGACGGAGCAGACGGGCAGACGGAGCAGACGGAGCAGACGGGCAGACGGAGCAGACGAACCGGACAGGGGTTTGGAACCTTCCGTCACCGCGGCCTAGAATGAAGAGGCAGGCAACAGCAACCATGAAAAAGAAGAAACTCGAAAAGAAGAAGCGCAAGACCACCCGAACGCGCGATTGGGAGCACCGGCACGAGGACTCGTTCACACATGACCTGGCGCGGCACCGGAAGGCCCAGGTGACCCTGGCGGAGCCGTCGAGGGTCTTCGGGGATCTCCCCACGGAGTTTGAGCCGAACGCGACGGTAATTTCGCATGCGAAAAAGTGGGCGGTAGTGCGGCGGGGCGAAGGCGAGTTGCTCTGTCTCGTCGATGAACGCCTGCAGGAAGAGGACGCAACCCTGCTGGCACCGGGGGACCAGGTGCTGATCGAGGAAGCGGAAGGCCAGTGGACCATCCGGGGCATCGCACCGCGGCGCACGAAACTCAGCCGGCCCGCTGGACCGCATGCGCGGGTCGAAGAGCAGGTTTTTGCCGCCAATGTGGATCTGTTGTTGATGATGGCGTCGGTGGCGAACCCACCCTTTCGTTCCGGGCTGATTGATCGTTTCTTGATTGCCGCGCAACTCGGCGGCGTTGAGCCGGTACTCATCATTAACAAGATGGACTTGGTTGCCGAGGAACCGGAGGCAGTGCGGGGCTATCGCGATCTTGGGATTCGCGTAATTAACACAAGCTGTGTGACGGGGCAGGGAGTGGAAACTTTGAGAACGTTTCTGCGTGGGAAACTCAGCGTCCTCTCCGGCCATTCCGGCGTGGGAAAATCCAGCCTCCTCATGGCCCTTGACCCCCAGCTCGAGCTCGACACCCAGGAGATCACCAGCATGCACCGCGGCCGCCACACCACGACGGCGTCCCGCCTCTACGTTATGCACGACGACATCCGCATCATCGACACGCCGGGCATCCGCGCCTTGGGCCTCTGGGACGTGTCGCCAGCGGAAGTCGCCTACTATTTCCCCGACATCGCCGAGGCGGCCCAAGCCTGCCAGTTCCGCGAAAAGCGGCGCGTTGCCGGGCCAGCGCTACCTCAGCTACCTCCGCATCCGGGGCAGTATGGAATCCGAAAAGAACCTCACCCCCGGCCGTCTCGGCGCCGCCCACGCGCTCCGGCTGGAGGAGCTGGATAAGGAACAGTAAGACGAGGCACCGACATCCGCGTCATGAATGACAAGATTCTGCGCGTCCGTGGACGAATTAGCGCATAGACCGGTTTCACAACGATCGGATAGAATGGACGAACGACGAGAGAGACAGCACAATGGCACCACTGCACGAGAAGCTAATTACCATCGAACCCGGAAAGCGCGGTGGCAAGCCGTGCATCCGCGGCATGAGAATCACTGTCTATGATGTTCTTGAATATCTCTCGTCCGGAATGTCACAAGGAGAGATCCTCGATGATTTCCCCTATCTCACCGCCGAGGACATCCAAGCCTGTCTGAGCTTTGCTGCCGCGTGAAAGAGAAAAATGAGAACTGAAGAGCGACATGCCCACAGTCTTCTCTGACATCCGAGGCTATCGTTTCTTCTTTTTCAGCGTGGATCGTAATGAACCAATGCACATTCACGTGGCCCGACAGCGTGGCTATGCTAAGTTTTGGTTGGAGCCATTCGAGCTTGCACGGACCCGTAATTGCCGTTCGCATGAATTGAATGAAATTGCATCGCTGATTCTGGAGAACAAGGCGGCAATCGAAAGGAAATGGCGTGAGCACTTTAGTAAGAAAAGCTGAACCCCTTGCAATGGACGTTTCGGTTACGGACGAAGCGTTGCATGTGGTGCTTGTAGACGGGCGCGAGATATCCGCGCCCTTGCAGTGGTTCCCGCGGTTAGCGCACGCGACCCCGGCGCAGCGCGCACACTGGGAATTAATCGGCGACGGCATTGGAATCCACTGGCCCGATGTCGATGAGGATATTGAGGTCGAAAGCTTGTTGGCGATTTGAATCCGCTCAGAAGAATCAGCAACCTTCTCTCTTCAGGCATAGCAGATGAAACATCCCGCCTTTGACAACAATTTCCCCCAGTTTTCTTTCTTCGGAACGTAATTCAAGGCCGCTTTCTGGCACGCATCTTTGCGTTGACTTCTTCACCGGAAATCGTTTTTTCCTTGCCAGACAGGACTGCTTCGAGCCGCGCCTCGGATTCCGCGGCCCAAGCTGCCTCAATCTCTGGGTCTATGGGACTGTTTAGACTCGAAAGTAGTTTTTCGACGAGCTTGATACGTTCTTCGACGGGCAGGAGCAGGACCTGCTCTGTCAGGTTCACGGAAGCGGATACCGCCATGATGGAAGCCTCCATTGTGCGCTCATTGTAGCACCAGAAACCCCGCCATGGCGAAGGAACCGCGCGAAAAGCCATAGCGTTTGGAGCCGTCTTGTGAGGAGATTCTTCGCTTCGCTCAGAATGACTGATTGTTGTTGTTTCTTCGTCCATGTTGGGTTGGCCACGTTGTGGCCGGCCTCCTGATACGTTGTGGCCGGCCTCCTGACCAGTGTGGGCGGCCTCCTGCCAGTTGTGGCCGGTCTCCTGACCGCGCCACTGGCTCCACCGAAGGTCTCACACCTCGAACTTGCTTGAAACCCCCGGAAATGCGCTAGAGTCTTACGCTCACAACCGTCTTGGGAGGTAAGTCATGCGCAAAGTTGCTTGTTTTTTATTAGTTCTTGGGCTGCTGTGTTGGGGGTTGGGCGCGAGCGCGGGGCTGTGCGAGTATCTGGCCAAGGAAGACCCAACCTATTCCTATGAAGTGGTGAAATCCGCCCCGCTGGGGACGGGGACAGTGGATCTCGTGAAGCTGACCTCGCAGACGTGGCAGGGCATCCCCTGGACGCACTGGCTCTCGATCATCCGCCCGGCGGAAGTGGCGCACGCTGACAAGGCGTTGCTCCTGATTGCCGGCGGCAGCAACCGGGCCGAGCCGCCCTCGCTTACGTCCATGGAGGCGCAGGTACTCGGGATGATTGCGGACAAGACCAAGTCCGTCACCGCGGTGTTGTCCCAGACGCCCAACCAGCCGTTGTTCGATGGCCGGACGGAAGATGGCATTATTGCGTATACCTATGACAAGTATTTGAAGGGAGAAGGCGAGGATTGGCCGTTGCTGTTGCCCATGGTGAAGGGGGCGGTGCGGGCGATGGACGCGGTACAGCAGGTCGCCAAGGAGAAATATGGCCAGGACGTGCGGCAGTTCGTGATGACGGGCGCCAGCAAGCGCGGCTGGACCACGTGGCTGACGGCGGCCGCCGACAAGCGGGTGTGCGCCATCGCCCCCATCGTCATTGACATGTTGAACCTTGGCAAACAAGCCCCCCACCAGTTGGCCAGTTATGGCGGGTACAGCGAGCAGGTCGAGGACTACACCACACTGAAGATCCAGGAGCGGCTGGTGTCACCCGAAGGGGAGAAACTACTCGGGATTGTCGATCCTTTCAGTTATCGGAACGACCTGACCCTGCCGAAGCTGGTGTTGCTCGGTTCCAACGATCCGTATTGGTGCGTCGATTCCGCCAATCTCTATTACCCTGAGTTGAAGGGCGAGAAGCATCTCTATTACCAAGCGAACACCGGCCATGACGTCAGCCAGAACGGCATTGCGACGATTGCGCAGTTCCACTATTCCCAACTCACCGGCGAAGCCCTGCCCGATCTCCAGTGGGCCATGACTGACGGTGCGATGAAGGTGAATTGGAAAGGCCAGGGCGGCAAGGCCCTGCTTTGGCAAGCCACCTCGCCCGGTCGCGATTTTCGCAATTCGCAGTGGACATCGACGGCATTGGAAGGGGACGGCGAAGCATCGACCAAGATGGAAGCGCCGCAGAGCGGCTGGCTCGCCTACTACATCGAAGTCCAGTTCCCGAGCATCATGGGCCTGCCTTTTGGTCTCTCGACTCAAATGCAGGTGACCCCGGACACTTACCCCCACGAGGAGTTGGCGCGCGTGAGTTCCGCGGGGAGCGCCACCGCGCGATAATCCAACGCACACAATGTTCCGTCGCACTTCCCGGCACTGGCGCAAGTCCGGGGCGCGAGGGCTCCCCACAATCACATGCTTTACGCAACGCTCCTCAACTTGTTCACGAGGTCGCGGCCGGAGGTAGGTGGGGGGAGGGGTTTGCTGTCTTCATGGTACAGAGCGATGGCTTCTTCCACAATCTCGCACAGTTCCGCGAAGACCTGCTGTTCGTCATCACCGTGGCAGCCCCCAAGAATCAGCCCCGGGGCACTACCCACGAAACAGTGGTCCTCCTCAGACCACTCCACAATCTTAACGTAGCGCGCACTTTCTTTCATGATTTTACTTCCTTGATGGCAGCCTCCACGCTTCGTACCTGATAGCGCCGAGCATCATCGCCCAGATTTCCCGAAACGGTCACGGGTTCGCTCAGGTCAGGGTGAATATAATTTCTATGACTCCCTTTTCCTCCACGATTGACGAATCCTGCCTTCTCAAGTTTTGCAATCAACTCTCGCACCTTGGGTGGCATCCAATATTATCTCATGTTGGCGGCAGTATGTCTTCACTTCAGTGGACTACTTCTTCAAGATTCCGCCCCGGTCTTTGCTCAGGTAGATGCCCTGAAGATTCATCTTCAATTCTTCCGGATTGTCCGAGTAGATGAGCGCATCGTCTTTCTTGACCAAGTTTAGCTTAATCAAGTTCACCAGGCTGTTGTTAAAGGACTGCATGCCTTCTTTTTGGCCGCTGGCGATGGCCGTGGGCAACTGCTTCAGGTTGTTCTCACGGATGAGCGAGGACACCGCCGGGTTGTTCATCAGGATTTCGACGGCCGGCACGCGGCCCTTGCCGTCGCCGCGCGGCACGAGACGCTGGGCAATCGACGCCTTTAATTGCAGCGAAATCTGGCTGCGCACCTGGTAATGCTGGTCGGGCGGGAACATGTCGAGGATGCGGTCCATGCAGGGCTTTCTTGAAGTCCTGCGTGTCGATCGACACTTCGCGCTGGGTGATGATGCTCCGCTTGTTGGAGTGCAGGAACTCAATCGGGTCTTCCAGCGTGATGATGTGGAAGCGCTTCCGCTGGTTGATCCAGTCGATGATAGAGGCCAGCGTGGTTGATTTGCCGCTGCCCGTGGTGCCGGTGATCAGCACGAGCCCGCGTTGCATGTCGGCAATGGACTTCAGTTGTTCGGGCAAGTAGAGCGCCTCAAAATCCAGGATCTTGCCTTTGACATGGCGCATCACAATACCCACCGAACCCCGCTGCATCAGGATATTCACGCGGAAGCGCCCGAGGCCAGGCACACCATGCGCTATATCCATATCGCCAGTTTCGAAAAATTTCTTCTTCTTTTCGAGATCGATCAACAATTCGTCCACAAAGCCCACCGTGTCTTCCGGTGTCAACGGGTCCGCTTCGATGAAGCGAATATCGCCGTCGATGCGCACGGCAGGCGGGCTCCCGACGGTCAAGTGGGCGTCTGAGGCGCCGTTCTTCACGGCGTAGCTCAGGATTTTGTTTAGTTTGCTGCTCATGGTGCGTACTCTCCGCTGGTTCCCAGCCCCTATTCGCAAGTCCAGCGATCATAGCAGGACGCCCACCGGTATCACAATTACGGGTTGACGTAGAACGATGGCGGCGCCTCCGAGTCGCTGCCTCTAGGGGGCACTTTTCTCGGTGGGCCGGGGGAAGCAGTGTGTGCGGTCGATAGCGTGAATGCTTCCGGGCAAATCAAAGAATAAGTGATTTTAGAGGTATTCTTGTTCACAAAGTCCAATACTTATGGCAAGAAGAAACGGTAAAGGTCTATAAATGCGTAAAACAGCCGGGTATTGTGAAGGTTATCACAGCTTTCACATCTTGTTCACAAAATCAGGTTCTTATGTTAGACTGAAGGGTGAAACGGAAAGTGAGCAGGGCATGCGTGAATGAGGGCGTTAACTTGGGCGCGGCAACTGAAGTAAGTCCCGGAGGTACTTGGCCATGATGAAAGTGAGCGACATTATCAAGCCACGCGACATTTATTGGGTGAACGAGAATGACACGGTGCGCCAAGCCGTCCGGTACATGTGCGAGCGGAAGACGGGGGCGGTCGCGGTCAAAGGCAGTGACAATGTGGTGGGGGTATTTTCCGAGCGCGACCTGATGCATCGGGTGGTGGATGGCGGGCTGGATCCGAACAGCACGCTGATGCGGGACGTGATGAGCACGAACCTCATCTATATCCACCTGGACGATGAGATTCACATGGCCAAGGCCATCATGTTCAAGAACGGCGTGCGCCACCTGCTGGTGGTGGGGAAGGGCGACCAGTGCAAGGGGCTGATCTCGATGCGTGACCTGATCGAGGCGGACATGCAGGATTCGCAGGAACTGATACACCGCCTGAATGACGTGTACTACGAGCAAGCCTATTGTGCCAAGTGGCGGATTTCGTCGAACCGGGTGATTGTCGAGCCCTACCTGCGCTGACCGGGGACCGTGTGGCGCCCTGAAGCGACCAAGCTTGAGGGTGGGAACCGGAATGGTGGGCGCGTCCTGCATGCTCCGCCCTCAAGCTTATTCGCTTGAAGGCGCCACCTTGGTCCGCAGAAGAATCTGCCCGTCTTGGAGGCGCACCAGATAGCGCAACGCTCCGTCTCGCGGAGGGGCGGTGGCGGGATCCAGATCAAAATTCCAGCCGTGCCATGGGCACACCACCGTCGTACCGCGGAGCAGTCCCAGGTGCAGCGGCCCGCCGGCATGGGGACAATGCTCACTGCACGCAAAGAGGCGCCCTTCAATGTTAAAGACGGCCACCGCTTCGCCTTCGTGCTGCACGACGATTGCCCGGCCGACGGGGAGATCTTCCGCGCGCGCGACAGGGGACCAGTCTTCCATGTAATTTCTTCCTTCGACAGTCACGCGGCCGGCGAGCGCTGGGCTGGCTAAGCGCGCCACGGGTCTGAGGCTGGCTCAAGTCGCGCGCTCGGCGAGCACGCGACTACTTTCGGAGCTTTTTGGTTCTGTTGTCTCCCTGGTGCATACTTCATTTGTGGTGTCAATTTCCAGGAGGTGGTATGGCGCGCTGGGTGTGGGCCGTGATAGCTGTGTGGGTGGGAAGTCTGGCCGCGGCTGGGGACGCGCCCATTGGCACGGTCATCGATAACGTTACGCTAAAGGACATTCGCTACCTTCCGCGCACGCTGGACGATTTTGGGCAACCAAAGGTCTTGGTGCTCGCCTTCATCACCAACACTTGCCCGCTGGCGCGGCGTTATCTGCCGAAACTCGTTGAATTGGATCGCGAGTTTGCGCCGCAGGGCGTGCAGTTCCTGGCGGTCAACGTGGGGCCGGATGACGCGATTATGGACGTGGCCTACCACGCGCTCGAATTCCAGGCGCCCTTCCCCATGCTCAAGGACATGACGGGCAACGCCGTGCGGAAACTTGGGATGACGCGCACGCCGGAGGTGGCGGTGTTGGATGCGCAGCGCGCTCTACGCTATCGCGGCCGTGTGGACGATCAGTACCGGCTGGGCGGGGTCAAGCCGAGTGTGGGCAGACCGGACTTGCGGGAAGCGATCATGGCGGTGCTGGCGGGGAAGGAAGTGGAAGTGAGCACCACGCCCGCGGACGGGTGCAGCATCACGTTCCCCCCGCAGCCGGCGCCCGACCCGCGCTTCACGTATGCCGAGCATATCGCGCCCATTTTGAATGCGCGGTGTGCCGCGTGTCATCACGACGGCGGCAGCGCGCCTTTCGCGCTTACCAGCCTCAAGAAGGCCGCGGCCCACGCCGAGATGATTGCCGAAGTGGTGGGGGAGGGGCGCATGCCGCCCTGGTATGCCCATCCGGAGTTTGGGACCTTCGAAAACGAGCGGCGCCTGACGCCCCGTGAGAAGTCATTGCTACTCACCTGGGTCGCCAGCGGCTGTCCGGAAGGCGATGCGGCGCAGGCGCCTGCATCCCCAGTTTTTGAGGACAATGGTTGGGCGTTTGTCCCGGATGCCATCATTGAAGCGTCCACAGAGATCGCCCTGCCGGCCAGCGGGTTTGTGGACTACCGCTACGTGTTCCTGCCCTATGAGGTGCAGGAGGACACCTGGGTGCGGGCGATTCAGATCCTCGCGTCGAACCCGCGTGTCCTGCATCACGCGAATTTGTTTTTCCAGCCCGCGGACGGGAAATTTGAGCGGGCGAAGCATTTCCTGACGGGTACCGTGCCGGGCAACCTGCCGAGGCCGCTGCCCGAGGGCATGGCGCTCTTGCTTCCCAAGGGGGCCAAGCTGGGCCTGCAGATTCACTACGTGACGACCGGCAAGCCGGAGACAGACCGTCCGCGCGTGGGCGTGCTGTTGAGCAAGTCTCCCGTAAGACAACGCGTGTACTACAAAATTCTGGACGACGAGTCGTTCAAGATCCCACCGGGTGATCCCATGTTTGCGGTGCGCGGGGCGGCCGCGATGGAAGAGGATGTCTCCGTGGTGGCGCTGTTCGGACACATGCACCTGCGCGGGCGCGACATGACGTTTCGGGCGAAGTACCTGGATGGCAGGGAAGAAATACTATTGTGTCTGCCCAACTACAGCTTTGATTGGCAACTGAGCTACTATCCGCCACTCGGCCAGATGAAATTGGCGAAGGGCGCCGAACTTGAATGCGTGGCGCATTTCGACAACAGCCGTTTCAATCCCTATAACCCCGACCCCGCGAAGACGGTGGAGTATGGCCCCCAAACCGTCGATGAAATGATGCAAGGATTTATCTTCTACACGCGCGACAACGAAGCGTTGTCCACCACTTCAGACGGCGGCTGATTGATACTTCGCCAACAACAATTGTTGCACGTCTTCCGGCAACTCGACCGGCACAAACATGTCGGCGTCATAAAGATAACCATCAGCCTCGTCGATGTCTTCGTCCACAACCCGTATCATGCCGTGCGACTCGCCCGGCGGGTCGGGCAATCTAGGATAAACCTTGCCTAGAATGAGGCTCGCGGGGTTGCTCTCATTATTGATACACACGACGAACGTATTCACCATGGGGACCTCTTGATTTTAAGATCTTTGCGGCCAATGCCATGAGCTTCATACCAATGGATCTCCACCTCCTCAATTGTACCATCCCTGTACCTGATGGTTGCGAATCCCTTCATTTTTCGCCAGCGCCCTCTGCCGTAAGTCTCATTCAAATACTCACGAATCCGCACGCGAGAACCGGTGGCAATAGCTTGGATATCTGAGATGTCGCTGATGATTTCAAACCGCTTCATTAGTTGGCCCCTTGGATCATTGAAGCCTTATCGCTGTCTTGACAAAAAACAAGCAATCCCCTAGGGTTGCATCAGGATCAATTCTGGAGACTCACATGACTTTGCCCACAGTACGCCGGTCGAGCGAGCAGGAAGCCCGGGCCCTTGCCGAGTCCACACGGGAGAAGAACTGGCGGAAGCCGAGCTTCATGAAGCAATTGTTCCTGGGAGATTTCCGCTTTGACATGATCTGTCCCTTCCCGCGGCTGGGGCAACCCGATCGGCCGGAATACATCGACTTTCTTGAGCACCTGAAGAAATACCTACTGGACGAAATCGATCCAGAAGAAGTGGATCGGACGGGTGAATTTCCCGGCGACGTGGTGGAGCGACTGGCCGCGTTGGGTGCGCTGGGGATGAATATTCCGCGCGAATACGGTGGCCAGGGCTTCTCGAAATCCGAATACTGCCGTACCATGGTCTTGTCGGGGAGTCACGAAGGCAGCCTGATGGGGTTCCTGTCGCCGCATCAGTCGGTGGGCGTGCCGGAATGCCTGAAACTGTTTGGCACGGAGGCGCAGAAACAGAAGTATCTCCCGCGCTGCGCCCAGGGAGACATCTCGGCCTTCGCGCTGACCGAAGCGGATGTCGGCAGTGACCCTGCACGGTTGAGTACATCGGTCGAGCTAACACCGGGCGGCGCGATGTATCTCTTGAACGGCGTGAAGCTCTGGTGTACGAATGGGACGGTGGCGAAGCTGCTGGTCGTGATGGCGCGCCATAAAGGAACCGGCAAGATTAGCGCGTTTGTGGTCGAGACCGAGTGGCCGGGGGTGAGCGTCGAGCACCGCTGCCGCTTCATGGGCCTGAGCGCGCTGCAGAACGGCGTGATCCGTTTCGACAACGTGCGCGTGCCGCGAGAGAACCTGATTGGACAGGAGGGCGCGGGCTTGCGGATTGCTCTGACCGCCCTGAACACGGGCCGGCTCAGTATTCCTTACGGCATGTTGGGTTGCGCGAAAAAGTGTTTGGAATTCTCGCGGATCTGGTCCAAGGAGCGCGCCCAATGGGGCAAGCCGATCGGGGAACACGAGGCCATCGCGCACAAAATCGCGTCGATGGCGGGGCATGTGTATGCGATGGAATCGGTGGTGATGCTGGCGTGCGCGCTGGCCGACGAAGGTAAGAACGACATCCGTCTTGAGTCCGCGGCTGCCAAAGATTGGAATACCTGCCGGACTTGGGAGATAGTCGATGACACGATGCAGATTCGCGGCGGGCGCGGCTATGAGAAGGAAGGTTCGCTGCGGGCGCGCGGCGAGATACCGATGCCTGTCGAGCGGCTGATGCGCGATCAGCGTGTGGCGCGCATCTTCGAAGGCGCGAGCGAAATCATGCACCTGCTCATGGCGCGCGAAGCCGTAGACAAACACCTCGAAGTGGCGGGGGCGCTCATCGACCCGAAGAGCGGGAGGGGCGCCAAACTGGCGGCGTTGCCGCGCGTTCTGGGTTTTTATTCGTGGTGGTACCCGAGGCAGTGGTGGCCGGGAAAGGGCCGGCTCGGCTACGGCGAGTACGGCGAACTGGCGCCGCATCTCCGTTTCATCCAGCGGCGCTCGCGCAAGCTGGCACGGCAGGCCTTTCACGGGATGCTCATTCACCGGGCGGCACTCGAACGCAAGCAAGCGTTCCTCTTCCGCTGGGTGGACATCGCCATGGAGTTGTTTGCCATGAGTGCGGCGATTGCGTGCGCCCACACCGCGCGCCAATTGGGCCTGGCCAACGCCGAGGAGAGCGCCGCAGTGGCGCTGCGCTTCTGTCGGCTGGCGCAACACAAAGTTGATCGTTTGTTCCACGCGCTGTGGCACAACGACGACGGCGGCCAATACGGATTCGCGCAGGAGGTGCTCGACGGCAGGCATCACTGGCTCGAATCTGGCGTGGTCACACTGACAGAGAGCGAAGCGGCCTATCAGCAACGGCAAGAATCACGCCCCAGCGACCTGCGCGTGCCCGAGATGCACGATACTCTTTCTCGATAATCACCGGGCAGCACCTCGGCAATCAATCAAGCTCGCGGGTGGCAAAGGTGGTCTCGCACCGCGTATAGTCCCACCCCTTACGATTGCCTCCCACATGGTCTCAACGCAGAAAGGCAAAACACTGTGACATTTAGTCCTTCCCGCTATGACACGATGCAGTACCGGCGCTGTGGCCGGAGCGGCCTCCAACTGCCGGCGATTTCGCTGGGGATGTGGCACAATTTCGGCACGAACGCGAACCATGATGTGTGCCGAAACATGATGCGGCGTGCGTTCGATTTGGGCATTACGCACTTCGACCTGGCGAACAACTATGGACCCGCACCCGGCAGCGCGGAAGAGCGCGTGGGCCAGATCCTGAAGCAGGATTTCTCAGACCATCGCGATGAACTGATCATCTCCTCGAAGGCCGGTTATCGCATGTGGCCGGGGCCGTATGGGGAATGGGGCAGCAAGAAATACCTGGTGGCGAGCCTGGACCAGTCCTTGCGCCGGCTGGGTCTGGACTATGTCGACATTTTCTATTCGCACCGCTCCGATCTAAACACGCCGCTCGAGGAGACCATTGGCGCGCTCGACCAGATCGTGCGGCAGGGCAAGGCGCTCTATGTGGGTGTGAGCAACTATCGCGGGCCGCGCTTCGTCGAAACGATGGAATTGGTGAAGGCGCGCGGGTGGACACCGATCACGATTCACCAGCCGGTGTACAACATGCGCAACCGCTGGATTGAAGAGGAGCTGCTCCCCGAGACCGAGAAATACGGAGCGGGCGTCATCTGTTTTTCACCGTTGGCGCAGGGCGTGCTCACGAACAAATACCTCGACCCGGCGCAGCCCATTCCCCAGGAATCACGCGCGGCGGACCCAGACGGTTATCTTCAGGCCGAACAGGTGACCCCGGAAGTGATCGCGCAGGTGCGGGAACTGGCGCCGCTGGCGGAAGCGCGCGGCCAGACCATCGCGCAGTTGGCGCTGGCGTGGCTGCTGCGCGACACGCGCGTGACGAGCGCGTTGATCGGGGCGCGCAACGTGCAACAGGTCGAAGACTGCGTGGGCGCGCTGGCCAATCTGGAGTTTTCCGCCGAGGAACTCTCGGTCATTGACCGGTTGTTCCCGCGGGCTTAGAATGGCCCGCCGCAACGCCACTTCGACAAGGGACCACTATGGCGAAAGAGCCGATTGAAATCCGCTACAGGTTTACGCATGCCGGCGACCCGGCGATGGCGATCGGTTTTACCGTCCGCCTGGACCCCGACACGCTCGAGCACATGAGTCCTGGGACCGAGGCGCCACCCGAATGGACCCGCCTGGAAGCGGAACAGTGTTCTCATTGCCCCTTGGACCCTGCGCAGCATACGCACTGCCCCATTGCTTTGTCCGTCGTCGAGTTGGTCGAGGCGTTCAACCCGCTACTCTCCTTCAGTGAATTCGAAGTCACCGTCGAGACGCCGGAACGTACCATTACCCGGCGCACTAGCATTCAGAAGGCCTTGAGTTCCTTGTTGGGCCTGTATATGGCGACGAGCGGCTGTCCGAACATGGGCCTGCTAAAGCCGATGGCGCGTTTTCATCTGCCCTTCGCGACCAAGGAAGAGACGATCTTCCGCGCCGCCAGTTCCTACCTCCTGGGGCAATACTTGCTGCGCCAGCGAGGACTGTCTTGCGATCTCGAAATGAATGGTCTCTATGAGGCCTACCAGCGCATTCACAAGGTCAACATGGGCATGGCCAAACGGCTGCGCCGCATCGCGCGCGGCGACGCCAATATCAATGCCATCGTCCTGCTTGATCTCTTCGCACACGAGATGCCCTCGGCCATAGACTTGAAGATGCGCGACCTCGAGTATCTGTTCCGCGCCTATTTTGAAGAGGCCGCCGCCGAGGGCGTGCGCGTGCCACAAGGCCAAGACTCTTAGGCAACCGTCGGCCGTGTACGGACTTCGCGTTGGATTCTGGGGCCATCCTTGAGCCGGGCCAAATCGAGATCGTAGTCCATCTGCAAACCCAGCCAGAATTCGGGAGAGTTATTGAAGAATTTTGCGAGCCTCAAAGCGGTATTCGCGGTAACGGCTCGACGCTTCAACACGATCTCGTTAATGCGCCGGGGCGGCACGTGAAGCTGCAGCGATAGATGGTTCTGGCTCATCCCAAATGGCTTAAGAAACTCCTCAAGCAACACTTCCCCTGGATGCACCGGCTCCAGGTATTTCTTCGATTTCCGGGTTTGCTCAGTCATGGTAATCAACAATCTCCACATCAAAGGCGTGGCCACCCTCCCAACGGAAGATACGCCATTGATTATTGATCCGCATACTCCATTGTCCACTCTTAATTCCCCGAGAGCCGTTCAAGCCTGTTTGCGGATGGCACTTGGATGGAGATCGTTTCGGGCCTAATAGCACCACATACTGCGGTCTCGAAGCTACCGCGACGCGAGTCCCTGGATCCCAGCTTTCCCTGCCGCTGTCACAGCCAACGCTGGCACAGGCGCTCCATGAGTCTGAGGGCGACCCGCGACGTTGTTTCCGCCTCACTGGATGCAGGGCGCACATCGGAAGTGGTGGCGGACGCCAAAACTTTGGCGTCCTTGAGTGAGATTGCGCGGACTAAAAGGCGCGGCACTTGCACTTCATAGTCGCCGGAGACTTTCCTGACAGTCGCGGTCCCCTTTTCCACCCGAACGGTGACGAGTATGTCGGCAAATTCCCGGACACCGGCGACTTGGGCACGTTGTGTCTCCGGTAGATCCGAGTAAGCGAAAACCTCTTCTTCCTTCAATCCGTGCAGCCTGACAGCGGTGTCACGATCCACAATTTGGCAGCCGCTGCTGACAAACTGCCCCTCGAACGATTCTCGCAACATTCCCATATCGAACGGTTCGTATGCATTGTCGGCAGGAGCAGCCGGCGCGAAAGTGGTTATTCCACCCTGGGCGCGCTCGCGGTAAGTTCCTTTGGAAGTGGAACCTTCCACCGAGAAACCGCCTGTCACCTTCCCGGTCTTGACCATGCTGTCCTTGTCGTTGTCCTCCATGTCGCGGTTGTAAAGGATGAGCAGACGCGGTGATCCCTTGCTGCGATATGCTTCCTCAAACTGGGCGATAATTGGATCCGCCTCCTCTGCCGCAGTTGTGCTCTTGCGAAGATGCTGTTGGACAGGCGGCGGTTCTGGCGCAAGTGTGGGCGCCGGGCGGGGAGGGATCACAGCGGAGGGTGCTGGCGGGGGGCTGACCTCCCCCTGTGCGGTCAGCGTGAGAATGATCAGCATCGCGCTCGACAAATGGACGACCTTGTTCATGCCTGGACCCCCATGTTCAGCGCGCGGTCCGCACGCGAATAGTGTATTGCGTTGATTTGGTGTTAAGCGCAGTGGCGGAATAGGTCTCGGTGGCGTTTGGGTTCAACAGCAGCGTTTGCCAGGCGGTTTCGTCGGCAGAAGACATGCCCACCGCATCTCTGAAAACCGTCTGGATCTGTATCGCCGCC